>JBDTMN010000004.1 GCA_039934295.1 Candidatus Taylorbacteria bacterium
ATTCTCACTGCTTTGGAGAGACCAAAGAGTGCAATATGTATCTGGCCTTATGCACTACTTGATTGACATATGATGCCTTCTATGGCTATTTTGTCGATTCCAAGCTTTCATAACTCCGCTCGTCCTTGCCACTCATTCTGCCCTCATGAATACCCCAGTGGGAGCATTCGGCGCCAAACGAGGGCGCGTGCAGAAGCGGAGCCAAAGAAAAATTTTCGCCTCAATACCCAGCGCAGCAAAAAACTCCGCAGAGGCGGAGTTTTTTGCTGTTTGTATTCTCTAATTCCAGATTCTATAATCCAGATTCCATCATTGCCTACCTACCAAGGAAAAAATTGAAGATTCCCCTGAAGAAATTTGCAATTCTTGTTCCAAATCCGACTGATGCGGATGACGCGGATGCTTTGTTATCTTCCAGATTGATTTTTCCGATTTCACCGGTGACTCCGTTTCCGTTTGTGTCAATAGTTGATGGAATTGTTTCTGCAGTCGGAATTGATTCCCCTCCTCCAAAGAAGGAGCCTGAAGCAGGAGTTTCTGCTGGAACAGCTACGCCTTCCGCAACCGCTTTCTTGTATGCGGCAAAGATAGCATAATCCTCTGCCGTAAAAGTAAGAACTATCTTGCAAGAGAGCTCGTTGATTTTTTTTACGGTCGAGATGTAGACCTGTCCAGAAGGAACGACTTCGCCCCAGGGTCCCATTACCTCTTCGAGATACGTTCCTTGAAATGCGTTCACAGCCGCAAGGGTCTGATCGTCAAAATCACCGGTCACATCTACATTGAATCCTTGATTGTCATGCAAGAACATCTGAAGTTTTCGAACTTCTGAGGGGTCATTGTCTGCGCCCTGCCTCAAGTACTTATCCATGTGAATGCAGTCTCCCACGCTTCCAGCAGAAGGCAGTCCCACATTTATACTAGTCCCAGGAGTTCCGTTGGAAAACGACGGCCGAGAGCCTCCTCCCCCTCCACGTCTGATAACTCCGTTGTCGATGATTTCCGGATTTCCATCCTCGCCGGGAGGAGTCGTAGCAACTGAAGTATCATCATCTCCATTTGTAATTTCTCCATCTATGTCTCCCGGATTGTCGGGAGGAACGGGAACAAACGGAGAATCATCGTCACCATTCCTGATATCTCCAACAACCGTTCCGGGAACACCAGTGTTGGGACCACCGGAACTATCATCTTGCCCGTTAGAAATATCGGGGTCAGGCACTGTGATTGATTGGGGCGGATTTGCTACTCCCCCATCGTCTTCTCCATTTGTGAATGCAAACACATTGGATACTAGTGCCAAGCTCGAAGCAAGGACAATCGCCAATGCATAAGGCAAGATTTTAGTAATTCCCATTTTTTTCATATTTTATTCGTTATTATTTTTTTCTATAGACTGTTAATAATTTACTTGTATGCAATAATTCTATCATGTGGGTAAATTCTTGCCAACTATAAAAAAGTAAAAAAAAACTCTTCCCAGTAACATCGGGAAGAGCTGTGTGTGTCGAGACTGATCAGTTCGTCCGAAGGCGGTAAAACTGCATCGCACCATCCATGGAGACCAAAAAAGACTCGGCGAAACTTACGATGAATGGCATATCCGTCCATACCGAGCCGGCAACATCCGGCCTGCTCTGCGGACGGTACGGAACCCTCACCTGACCGCCAGCGACAGTGCATCTGACTTGAGAAGGATTCTCAACCGAGATAGTGAGACTGGGACGCGCGTCCGTAACCGTCTGTGTGTCCACTGGTTCGCCATTCCGGATGAGTTCAGCTGTGAGACTATGTCCAGCTATGAACTGGTTAATGGTTGCGGCGAAGCCTTCAGGCTCCGTGATTGTCACCACAACAGTCCCGCCGAACCGAAACCAGGCGGTGTAGGCGATTTGACTTGGCCGCTCGCCGTTCGAGTAAACGATGTCGTCTCCATGCACATCCCAGACTCTTGTTAACGGATTGAATACGGAGTCGAAGTGTCCGTCCGGCCCGAAGTTGACGCATGCAAACGTGGAGGAACAGGTGAGTTCCTGACCGTCGGTCGTGTTGGTGGCAACATTGAATGTCCCGCTCCCAAGATTTGTGTCTGATGATGATACTCGGGTCGAGTATGCATTCACCGGAAAGAATCCGGCGGCGTGCACCACGATTCTGTGCCCAAACTCTCCCAGGGTTGCCGACGAAAAATTAACGGCACCCATCCACGAATGAAATGATGTCGATGTGTAATCAAACGACTGGAGGGAGTTCGTCTCCGGCAGATACCACGCCGCCGGATTGTTTTCCCGGACAGACGGGACCTGTTGCCCCAACATTCCAGCCATTCCGTAAGCTCTCGATTGAACAACATTTGATGAAGTCAGAGCGCAGAGCGACGCAATCACCACCTTTTCAGTCCCCAGGATATTGCCCGGAAGCAACCGCGCAGGTGGCGGAAGCGAGCTCCGAACGGGCTTTGTCGGCACCCCCTCGTCGAGGGTTCGCAAAGCAATGCCCGCACCCGCAGTGGAATTGTAGGAAATCCCTGCCACTAGCAGGGCCGTGAGATACCGCAATTTATTTTTCATGAGCAACTTAACTGTTCGACGTTTTGTTTCCCCTTTGTACAATATGCAACAAGTGTCAAGGACTTAGCTATTGTCCTCGGCGATATTATTTCATATTCCCTATACAATAATACACCGATGAAAAGTTCCAGCAACTGTTTGGAAAAATTTTTTTCATAGCTCCACCATTCTCGACAAAAGTTCCCATTTTTTTGGAAATTGCCATCAAAAAGATAATGGACGCTCTCTATAGAGTAAAATTTTTTTTTTTGCTATGATTTAAAGGTGATTCCGGAAAAACTCCTAAAACCGTACGACCCGAAAGAAACGGAAAGCCGAATTTACAAGCTCTGGGAAGAGAGCGGTTTTTTTAATCCCGATAATCTCCCTGTCGACCGTTTTGACTCAAACGCTAAACCTTTTTCCATCATCATGCCTCCGCCGAACGCGAACGGCCATCTTCACGCTGGTCACGCCCTCTTCATTACCCTCGAGGACATCATGACCCGATACAAGAGACTCCGCGGATACAGAACGCTGTGGGCTCCCGGAGCAGACCACGCCGGATTTGAAACCCAGATTGTCTATGAGCTTAAGCTCGAAAAAGAAGGTCACTCCCGTTTCAAAATGGACCCCAAGGAGCTCTACCAAGAGATCATGGCCTTCACCCTGGAAAACAAGAAATTCATGGAAGCTGAAGTTCGAGCGATGGGGGCCTCCTGCGACTGGTCGCGGGAAAAATTCACCCTGGACGACTCGGTAATCAAAGAAGTCCACAAGACTTTCAAAAAAATGTACGACGATGGACTCGTGTATCGGGGGGAGCGAATCGTCAATTGGTGCTCAAAGCATGTCACATCGCTGTCCGATGTCGAAACTGAAAACGTTGAGAAAAAAGATTCTTTCTACTATTTGAAATACGGCCCCTTCACAATTGCCACCGCGAGACCCGAGACAAAATTTGGAGACAAGTACGTCGTGATGCATCCAAGCGATATGAGGTACGCAAACTACAAAGATGGCGAGAAGATTCCCCTCGAATGGATAAATGGTCCGATTACTGCGACCGTAATAAAGGACGAAGCCATAGATATGGAATTCGGAACGGGAGTAATGACAATCACCCCTTGGCACGACGCTGTGGACTTTGCAATCGCGGAGAGGCACAACCTCGACAAAGAGCAGATTATCGACAAGTTCGGGAAGCTTCTTCCGATTGCGGGTGAATTTGCGGGGATGAAAATCGCCGCAGCGAGACCAAAAATTGTCGAGAAGCTGAAAGAAAAGGGCCTGCTTGTTAAAGTGGAAGAAAATTATGTCCACAATGTGCCTGTTTGCTATAAATGCGAAACGCCGATTGAGCCCCAGATACTGCCTCAATGGTTCGTCAAAATGAAACCGCTTGCGGACATGGCTTTGAAAGCCGTCGAGGAGGGAAAGATTGTTTTTTATCCTGACAATTACCGGAAAATATTTGAGTACTGGATGAAAAACTCGATTGACTGGAACATCTCGAGACAAATCGTCTGGGGCATATCGATACCGGCCAAAATCTGCGAGACGTGCGGGCATGGAGTGCCTGATCTCGAAGACGAGATTGTAAAATGCCCGAAGTGCGAAGGAAATGTGCGCGCCGACACGGACACGTTCGACACATGGTTCTCCTCGGGACAGTGGCCTCTTATAATGTTGGGATTCCCCGACGGCAAAGACTTCAAAACATTTTATCCGACCGATGTCATGGAAACCGGCTCCGATCTTATCTTCAAGTGGGTACCCCGAATGGTTATCTTCGGGTTGTATCTCGCTCACGATGTGCCTTTCAGGACAGTCTACCTTCATGGACTCGTGAATGACGCCAAGGGCAAAAAAATGTCAAAGAGCAAGGGCAATGTGATAAATCCCAAAGATTTAACCGATAAATTTGGAACCGATGCTCTGCGCATCGGACTTGTTGTGGGCAACACGCCCGGAACTGACCTCGCCCTGTCGGAAGACAAAATCAGGGGCTACAAAAATTTCGCGAACAAGCTCTGGAACATTACTCGATTTGTTATGGAAAATACCGGGGGCAAGAAGGAAGACAATAACGTATTGGAAGGAGGCGCAGGCGACGCAAAACTTCAGGATGAACTCCAGGTGCTTCTCGAAGATGTGACGAGAGACATGGACAGTTATCGCTTTTACCTTGCCGCGGAAAAATTATATCACTATGCATGGCACACTTTTGCCGACAAGATTCTGGAAGAAAGCAAAGTAATTTTTGAAAAAGGCTCGCCGTCAGCTATGCGAGAACGCCGGCAATTCCTCTTGCAAACGCTCGACAAGCTCTTAATCGCCTTGCACCCCTTCATGCCTTTTGTCACGGAGGAGCTATGGAGCGGAGTGCTCCACACGGAAGACAGCAAAAAGTTATTGATGATAGAAAAGTGGCCGACAGATAACATATGACATGTAACACGCAACATGTAACATGCAATGAGAAAGAGGATTTTGATTTTTTTGGATGTTACATGCTAAATGTTACAAGCTACGTGTTACATTTTATTCAATGGCTATCGCAAACACAATTGCATATAGTTTGATAGGTGGCATCATTCCCGCCTTGATTTGGCTTTGGTTTTGGCTTAAGGAAGACCATCATCCCGAGCCCAAACGCCTCATCATCTACGCATTCCTCGCGGGCATGCTCATGGTGCCCTTGGTTATTCCATTTCAGCAATATGTGCAGGCCACGATTTTTCCCGGAGATATCTCGTCTCCGAGTCTTTTTCACGGACCAACTGTCTTCACTCCCTTCGTTCCCCTTCTCACACGCCTATTTCCTATGCAAGTTTGGCTTATCATTTTGTGGGCGGGACTCGAAGAGCTTTTCAAATTTATTGCGGCCTATTTTGTCGTCTTGAGGAGAAAAGACGACAATGAGCCGGTGGACAAAATTATTTATCTTATAACAGTGGCCTTGGGCTTCTCCGCGCTCGAAAACGCCCTTTTCATATTCAATCCCCTCTTTGACGGCAATTATAGTTTGAGTTTTATTACCAGCAACCTGCGCTTCGTGGGAGCTACCCTCTTGCACACTATCTGTTCTGCCTCAATTGGAGTTGCACTCGGCCTTGCCTTCTACAAGAGCCGTTTATCAAAGTTCCTCCACCTGTTAGGCGGATTTGCCGTGGCTCTCGCCTTGCATACTTCCTTTAATTTATTTATAATAAACAGCAAGGATGAGATCAACTTCGCAGTCTTCTATTTTGTCTGGCTCTCGATTATTATTCTCCTTCTCTTTTTTGAAAAAATTAAAAGCGTCATTAACATAAATGCGGCTCATAGCGAAAAAGCATCTTCGCAATGAGTTACCTAAAAAAATGAAAGATAGAAGATCATTTTTCGAACGTCTAACCGGCTCTGTCCATGTTGACGAAATGGAAGAAGAGGCTCTGGAAACGCGAAAGGTGCCCCGCAGTGACTGGAAAGAAGAGACCGAAGCGGATAGCGACGGTCAGCTTACCGTTGATGTGTACCAAAATCCAACCGACATCATCATTAGAACGATGGTGGCAGGAGTGCGACCGGAAGATTTGGATATTTCCATAACGCGAGAAATGGTGACAATCAAGGGAAAACGGGAATCCGGCCGAGAGATATCCGAGCAGGATTATTTTTTCAAAGAGCTCTATTGGGGAACATTTTCGAGAACGATTCTCCTTCCTCAAGAAGTGGAAGTTGAGGATGCGGAAGCCACGGAGAAATTTGGACTCTTGACACTGCGATTGCCGAAAATAAATAAAGAGAAGCAAACGAAGCTCAAGGTGAAGTCGAATACGTAAAGGGAGAAAGTAAAAAGTGACAAAATTCTCATTTTGTCATCCCCGCGGATGCGGGGATCCAGTATGCCCGAGCCGAAAAGTTTACCGAACGTCGGTAAACAATAAATTACGGTACCATATCGGCGAACACTACCAGCCGTTTACTGTAGCTTTTTTTTGATTTATCCCAATCGCCCACGCAGGTAACAAGATTAAGATGCACGCCAACTTCGGACTTAAAAACCTCCGGCGCATAGGCGTCTTTATCATACTCTCGACTTTCTTTCACTTCAAAGGAGACAACCTTGCCCTCGCCGTCTTCAACGTATATTTTGTCTCCTTTGCGCAATCTGTCTAAATTATCGAATATCGCCGCAATACCGTTTTTCCAGCCCCAATGACCCGCGATGACGGCACTACCTTTCTCCCCTGGGAGTGTTCCTAGAGAAAACCAGGCAACGTGAAGAGGGTCGTCAGGCGCCTCCATAGCGCCATCCGGCGTAAGACCGACAGTTCCGACTTCAACATCAACATTGATGCTTGGAATCTTCAGGCGCGTAGGTTTGATTAAAGTTGACTGAACGGTTTTTTCGTTACTGTCAACTTTGCTCTCCTGATGCAGAAATGGAACTAGGAAAAGCGCGGACACTGCAATTAGAATTATTGAAAATATTTTTTTTCCTGTGGCTGTATTCATTGCAATCATTTTCTTCATTATACTCCAAAAATCCGGTCCCAAAAAATGGCGGAACCTGTTTATTTACCTTCCTATTCGATTTGAGGACTCCGACGTCGAGAGACCTGTTTCCACCCCCCCCCTAATTTGGCGACGCGTCCTCATTTCCAGTAATTGGAAACTGCACACCCGACTGCTTTGAGAGAATACTGTTCAACCTGCCTAACGAAATAGGCCCAAAAAATCCTGTCGGGGGCAAAATAGCGTTCGCCGTTTGCCAAGAGACAACCGCAGACCTTGTAATGGGGCCAAAATAGCCGGTCGGAGTGGGAATGTTGAGAAAATGATTGGCGATAAGAAATTTTTGGAGGGCCACAACATCGTCTCCAGTACTCCCGATTGTAAGGCTTCGTGTGAACGTGAACGGCGACCCTAGGCTTACCCCTTGCGGAGCTATCCCCACGGGGCTTATGGCCGGTGGGACTATGGCAACTGAATTCGGCACAAGGTCGGTAAATATCACCAATCGTTTTGTGAAGTCTTGTATGGATTCGTCCCAAGAACCAAGAAGACAGGTGATGATGTTGAGGTGGATGCCACCGTCGGAAGAAGAAAAAACATCGCTCGCATCAGCATCTGATTTATAGATGCGAATTTCTCTGACCGCAAAAGTAAGTGTTTTTCCTTTTTCATCTACAACAGTGAGCTTGTCCCCTTCCACCATTTGAATCAATTTGTTGAAAACTTCCGCTTTCCCGTCCAAAAGGAAACCGGTGTGACCGTCAATAACGGCGCTACCAACTCCCCCAATGCGTGCGCCTAGATTGAACCATCCAACCTCACCATAGCCCGATGGCACATCCATCAAACCTCCCGTCGTCAAGCCAACCGGCACAATTGGAGCATCAATATTGAGATTCGGAATCTTGAGACGTCCTATAGTAGGAAGGGTACTACCGGTGGAAGGCAGTGACGGAGCCGGTTCGCTAACCGGTGGCTGATTACCTATAGTAAAAAAAAACAGAAGGAGAAAGAGCGCCGAGCCCAAAAAGATGAACTGAAGCAATCTTTTTTCCTTTTTCCTTATCGCCCAAATCGCGAAGAGAGTCGCGAGTAAGACAAACGCAATGAGGATGACCAGAGGGGCATCCGAATTATTGTTGGAAGCTGGATTTATTGCTACGTCAAACAGCACAGGCGCTGTCTTATCGTCATTATTTGCAAAATGAGGAAATTTCACCAAATTGGGAGACGCGACGACAACCGTCGTAAGGGCGTAATCAATGGCAGTCAAACCGTTTCCACTGCCGTCCGCTGTGGCCGTGACCGTGCTCACGCTGTTGTCGGAAACATGCATTGTGCAGGTGTAGACCCAGCTTTCCCCGGTGTCGAGCAAGCTGTTTTCATTGAAATCGCCGGAAGGGACAGAGAGAGTATTGCACGTGTTATCTGCAACGCTTACGTTTGAAAGCGCAACCGTGCCAGGATTAGTTGCAACATACGTATAGGTAACATCCCCTCCGCCAATAGGCAAAACAAACCTGTCCGGAGTTTTTATAACGCTAATTAATGGAGCCGGAAATGAAACGCCGACGGTGACTTTTGCAACCGCCGAATCAATCGCGGACAAACCATTGGAAAAACCGACTGCAGTCCCAATATTTGTGGTGGTCTGCGTAACTCTCGCAGTGCATCGGTACGTCCATTTCTCCTTGATATCAAGTTTAGAATCGCTATTCGTGTCGCCGGAAATGAGATTGACCGAGGCGCACTTGTCATCACCTACCGTAACATTCCCAATCGCAACTTTCCCGACATTCAAAACTGTGTACGTGTAGGTGACCGATCCAGGACCCTCGGGCAAGGAGAGAGGGCTTGGCACTTGCAAAATGGAAATAAGCGGAGGGGTAGCAATAGTGTCTGCCGGTTGACTTGACGTAGGAGGAGGCGCGCACGTCGCTCTGGTAATGATGTTGCCATTCAAACTAACCGTCCCCTTTTCCGCAAGGACCCGTCCCTCCACGACTGCTCCAGTTGAAAGTGAAGCAGTGGTCAAAGCTAAAATATTTCCTCTTAAGATTGATTGTTCTCCGAGGTTCACCGAATCGCCGACAGCCCAAAAAACGTTGCAAGCTTGGGCCCCGCCCGCAAGAACCACCTCGCTTCTCCGCGCGGTTGCGAGAGTCGAAGTAGTTTTAAATATAAAAACTGCGTTGGGGTCGCCTTTGGCATCGAGCGTGAGCTTACCATTTATCGCAAAAGTGCCGTCTGCGGATGCATATATTCCGGGAGTTTGAATTGTTCCGCCAAGCTCTGAAGGCACGGTTGCGCCTTGCGTTCGCCCAAGGATGTCTCTCGCCGCTCTCGCCAAGTCCGCTTTTGCAGAGGCGACCGGAACATCTGCCACATGCAAAGTCCCGATAACGGATCCGTGCCCGAATCCGGAGAGCACAGTTCCGGGACCAACGCCGACATCACCATTTATTACAGAGTCGCCCGTATTTGTAATTGAAATGCCCGCTAACACCGCAAAATTGTCGGCTGTTTCCAGATTTACCGGAGCTCTATAGTCTGCAGACGCCACAGTTCCGCTCATCAAAAAAACGAGTAGCGAAAGTATGAGGCGTGCGTCAAAATATTTTCTCATTTTTTTATTCAACCTTATTTCCAAACTCTTCGTCAGCCACATCCAATTCTGCATCGCGCTTTGTCATCTGAACACGCCCGTCGATGTGGTTAGGTGGTGAGTACATCGTGTAGATTTTTAAAGATTCGCCTCCGGTATTTACGAAGTTATGCTTTGTTCCCGGAGTTACCACTACCACATCTCCCGATTCGAAGGGTTTCCTCACTCCGTCCAATAGTGACACGCCATATCCTTGGAAAAGAAAAAGAGTTTGTTCGGTGTGAGGATGAGTCTCCTCTCCGATATCTTCTCCGGGCTTTATGTCCATCACAACAAGCTGGCTATTCTTTCCTGTGAAAATGACTCTTCTAAAAGCCGTGTTGTCCAGCGTTTCTTTTATTATATTTCCGGAGTGTGACATTGTGGAAGGTAAGATGAAGAACTCGTGAAAGCAAGCGCGCAACTTATATGCCTCAAACGGCAACTGAAATAGGGACAATGTAGCCTCGCACAGAGACGGACCGAGGATTCATCCCTTAAGAATTTATGCGGAGCTAAATTGATTTCTTCTTTCGAGTAGTGTTGAGCAGGAGCAAAATCGCAACGAGACCAACCGAGATAATGATATTCCAAGGGACAGTATCATCAGGAGCAATTCCAGTATTTGGCAGGGTAGGTGTGCCACTAGTTGGCAAGTCCACTACTAGAGCACCCACAGGAACAGTCACCTCTGCCGTATCAGAAACTGTTCGGCCGTTCGCTTCACCAGTGGCGGTAACAATGTTCGTGGTAGTTTGATTGAGTGTAGTTGCACAGCGATAAATCCAAGTTTCGTCGTTATCAAGCAATGAGTCCTCATCTGCGTCACCAGAAACAAAGCTCACCGAAACGCATTTATCGTCAACGACTGTCACAGTACTCAACGAGAGTGGGCCGGGATTGGTAACCGTGTAGGTATATGTAACCAGTCCGGGTCCTGCAGGCAGTGCCGAAGGAGTCGGAAATTTTTCCACATTGATACGAGGTGAGGAAACAGACCTTCCTCCTCCGCTTGAACCACCACTTCGTGGAGGTGGGATGTCATTGTTATTTACCGTACATATTGCTACATCACCTCCGGCAAGGGTGATAGTACTGCCATCTACCGCAGAACCTCCATTATTGACACAGCTGAATTCTGACGCACTATATCCTGAAGGACCTGATTCGGAAAGCGTATAGGTGTCGGCATTGAAAACTCCGCCGTTAACCAAAGGAGTGGTTCCGCTCAAATTTGTCGGACTGCCACCGGTGCCGGTCGCTTGGAGAGTCCAATCGGTAGGAGATGCATTTCCACCATCGTCATTCGTGACAGTCTTTGTGAGAGTAAGAAGCGGACTTGAAGCGCAAACAGGCACTGTAATCGTGTCATTAGACGCAGTGACAGTTCCTCCAAATGCCAGAGCCCTTCCTGTCCAGCCCACAGTATCACCTATGGTAATACCCGCGGCATCAATAACAGTTCCGACAAATGTTGAGTTTGCCCCAAGCGTCGTGGCCGATGTAGGAATCCAGAAGACATCGCAAGCTGAAGCACCACCCGTTAATAGAACAATAGAGTTTGCTGTTGAATCAAGTGCTCCGTCCATCCTGAAGATGTATGTTCCTGCGCCGTTTAGAGTGATAGTTGATCCTCCACCGATGTTGACAGCGTTGTCAAAACAATAAATTCCGGGTGTGTACTCGGTAGTAGTTGCGCCGAATGTGGGAACGTGCGTAGTTTCAGATGCAAGATCAATTGGTCCAGAAAAAGTTAAGTCGCATGGGGTTTGATTATTTAGATTGACTAGAGCAACTCCTTGGGCCGTTCCTGCATTGCTGTAGACGGTGTCTGCCACATGCGTAGAACCGCTAACCGTCGCCGCCGTTCCTGTTGTATAACCAAGATCTCCAAAAATACTGTTTCCGCCGAGGTTGCTAAAAGTATCAGAAAGAATACCAAACGAATTGGTCGCCCCAAGATTTGGCGTGGTCGCCGCAAAAGCCGGAATGGCTGACCCAGCCGAGAAAAAGGCGAGCGCTAACAGGACTACACCCACTTTCTTAAATTTTTTCATAGTTTTTTACTATAAATATTTATTTTACTATATTTGGACATCAATATTCGTTCTTATTGAATTATAGAAATTATTAAGCGAGCGATTCAACAGCGTCGCTTTCAATCAATTGTAGCACATCTGTATGATTCATTATACTCGTTCATACAAAATGAAAAAGAGCAGGTCTGTGGATAACCAAATTTTCCAATTTTCTAGCCAAATAAGCCAAATTTCGCGCTTAGCCTGCAGTTCGATTCTGGGTACTACTTAGCAAATAAAAATAACCCCGAAAGCTGGGGTAGTTTTTATTTGTGCCGAGGCCCAGATGCCCTATCGGATCGGTCACGACTCTCGGCTCGTCGTCACTCGCCTCGGTCGCGACCCCAGCTCGCGATTTCGGCTACTGCCGAAATAACGCTCCGCTTTTCGATTCTGGACGCGAAACAAGCAGTTGTTTCGCTACCTCGGCACAAATGAAAACAGCCCAAAAAGGCTGTTCATTTTGTGCCGAGGCCCAGAATCGAACTGGGGACCTATTCCTCTTCAGGGAAGCGCTCTACCGACTGAGCTACCTCGGCCTAAAACATCCGCAACGGATGTTCGCCCTAGGGCATATCCCAACATCAACAAACTAACTCTTTTAAGTTAGCACATTTTCAGTGAATACGAAAGAATGTCGGAGCAGGAGGCTCTATTTTACTGATTGAGTAATTCTTTGTACTGGTCAATAATATTTGAACTTTTCGCAGATGGACTTTCATCTCCAAACGCGCCAAGCAAACTTGAAATATACATTTGGGCAAAATAGACGCCTCCAATCGACAGGAAAATAATAAGAATCCAGTATGAAGCGCGCATAATGTTCGAACGTCTTTGCGAACGCCTCATACCTTTCAAAATTTCATTATTCTCTTCCGAGAGTTTATACGTCTTCTCGAGCAATTCTTTTTCTTCTGGTAGCATAATAATTTTTTATTATTTCACTTTCGCAATTTCTAGCGCTAATTTTTCTGAAATTGTTTTTAAAGTTATTACATCTTTCCCCGCAAAGTTTTCCTTTGAAATTAAAGCATTTAGATCGTCGCAGATTTGATTGAAAGTAAGCGAATCTAATTGTCCTAATTTTTCTCGTTTATCACCCCAAGTAAAAGAGTCAAGTTTGTGCAAAATTTCCCTTACTTTTTTGTTTTTTTCAAATTGCGGAGGATACTGTTGAAGAATACGGTGCAATCTTTCAGAGTAAGTATCTCTATCCCGACTTTCTAATTCAACTGGAGGAATGTACAGCATTCTTTTAGGATGTCTCAATAGTCGTATTGATTTTGCTACTATTTGTTGTATGCGGGAAGGTCCAACTGCGAAATGCTCTCCAATTTCTTCTAAAGTTTCTCCTTGAAGAAATCTTCGCCTGATTATTTCTTTTGATCTTTCGTCCGGCAATGTCTCGATAAGTTGTTCAATGTCATCCCGTAATTGCGGATCGGAGGGAGTGAATTTTTTTCCTAATTCAGCGTCCTGTAGCATTTCAACAAAAGCTTCTCTTTCTGTAGCAGATACGGCATCTTCTTTCTTTATACGCTCAAATTTTTCCATATATGGACAATTTTTAACACGACTATTCACATCATGATAAGAGTATACAGCATTTAGTATGAAGTTTACAGTATAAAAAAACGGAATATAGATTTTAGATTACAGATTCTGGAATAATTAAATAAGACTGATCTTTCTGATTCTATAATCATAATCTGTAATCTGTAGTCACTATTTCCCATTTTCTACACCCTGTGCCTTTGACGATGTGGCTTCTTGGGGACCTGCCCGAATGACTCGGTCGGGCGGGCAAAATCCTTATTCCTCACTTTACTACACCCTGTATCTTTGACGATGCGGCTTTTTAGGTATATCGAACAGCGAAACAGTATGGTCCTCGGAATTGCTGAATCGATAGATATCCAAAAAGGGATGAACGCAAGGAAGAGATTTCTAATTTTTGACGATTGAGCGACAGTGGCATGCATAAAAGTATACCTAAGATTATATCACATAGGACTTACGCGTTTGGATGCAGTTCGAGGCGCGAGGGAGGCTTGCGACTGAGCTGTAGTTTGATGCTACTGCTCAGGAGCAAACGACCGAAGCAACGAGGAAATGCGCCAAACGCGTAAGTCCTATCACATTCGCTCTACCTCCACGCTTCACTCACCGCCCCCAACAAATATTTGAAAGGCAGGGTGAGGAATTCAAAGAAACTTAGATTTGATTTTGGCGGAACAAAGGAGCTGTCTGTTGAGCCTTTAGTGGGATCAGGTGGGTCTACGACTGGAGGAACAGCGACGGTGACACTCTTTGCGCTCGTTCCTCCTGCTCCACTACACGAAAGAGTGAAAGTGGCTTGGCTTTGAATAGGGCCGGTGGAAAGCGTTCCTGATGTCGCTTGATTTCCTGCCCAACTGCCTGCTTCCGCTCCGCCAGAAACTGACCCTGTGCAGATGCTGGCATTTGTAGATGTCCAGCTAATATCTACCGATTCACCCGGAAGAATGGTAGGGCCTGTTGCAACACCTTCTGGCTCTGGCTTGGTAGATAGCGAGATGGTGGGAGGCGGAGTTGAACTACCTGAAGGGGAAGATGGGGTAGTCGGATTGTTCGGAGTTACTGAACTAGCTTTTGTCACTATAAGATTAGCGGACGCAGTTTTGCTCCCGCCCTCACCTTCACACGTTACAGTATAGGTGATGGTGGTCGGAACGGTAAAACGAACTGACTTAGTTCCGCTTGTTGCTCCATTAGCCCGCAATCCTGTAACAGCGCATGAAGTAGCCTTATTGGAAGTCCACGAAACAGTTGCCGCTTCTGTGGTTGTGATGGTGCTTGGGGAGATGGAGAGGGAGACGGAGAAAATATTCTGGTCTGGTGGAGTGTCTTTGGTAAATGTCGCTATCACCGCTTTGCCTGCATCCATCTTGAGAAAGCAGGAGCCGATTCCCGAGCATGCACCTGTCCATCCCGAGAAGGTGGAGCCGGCAAAAGGAACCGCCGTGAGGGTGATAGGCGCATTTTGAGGGAACAAAACATCGCATACTTCTTTGTTACAGAGAACTTGACCTAAGCCGGTTCCTTGATTTGTGATGGTGAGAGAGAATACGCCTGGAGTTATGGTCAAATACAGACGGTTGCTCTTTCCCGTCGTAGGGTGAGTGACTTGGATGGAATAATTGCCCACCGGGACGTTGGGAACAAATTGGATTGTTTTTCCTCCATCGGTGCTTGGAAGTGTTTGAACGACTGATACGCCGGACGATTGGTTGGTAAGAGTAAGAATATTCCCAGCTGGCGCAAAGCGGACGCCCGCAATAGTGACGGTCGCGTTTGAGGGAGCAGATCTCTCCGGAGAGACTGATGTGAGATAGGGTGAGACTTCGCCGACAATAATGAGAGCGTTTGTGGTGTTCGGAGGCAGAACCCCAATTACTCTGGAATTCTGGAAACCGCCCAAAGTAACTTGGGTTAGAATTCCGCGATATGCTCCGGCAAACATTTTTTTCGGCTCGAACACGACTGTCACAGTAAATTCTGCAGTAGTGCCGGCAGGAATTAGATAGAAATCGCCTTGGTCCGTTGTTCCCACCGATGAATATGTCTCTACTCCGCCCATATAATTTTGTCCGTCAACTGATACCGCATAGGAAGAAAACGCATCCCGTTTTGATATGAGCTGGTCACGGCTTCCGGCCGATATCGAAACTTTAAATCGAGTGGTGAGTCCCGCTTCGCCTCCGTCTGAAGGGTCGTATAATAGTGAGATGGTTGAGGCACCTACAATCCCTGCGGACGGTAGGACGGTGTCAGGTGAATCCACCAAATTGAAATATCCTGTCTCGCCGGTAATGCCTGAATTCACGTCCCGTATTGAAATCTTATATTGACCGGAATTCAGCATCGTAAATGTCCATCCACCAATAACCTGATTATATGAGTAGACTCTTCCTGCAGTCCACACGAATCGATTTCCAATATAAGTTTGGTCCCAGACTTCAGGATTTGATATTGGCCAATTTTGCCCGTCAGTGCCAGATATTGAGATACCTGTTGCTCTCCCCGGAGTGCCGGTCCAAGAAATAGTGGTTGTCGAGCCAGCAAGAACAGTGTCCCCCTTCTGCGGTAAAGTGACAACTATAGGATCGAGCACACCCATATGCAAAGAATTGGTTTTTGCGTCGTTGATTACAAACTGCTCTATATCGTTATTTGGTCGAAATGTAAGCAACTTGGCAAAATAAGTATCCCTGAGAAGATTTTCCTCATTGAAGGAGCCTGAAATAACAAAGCGAGCAGTCGTATTTGGAGGAATAATGTAATAGGGCCCGGCAAAATCTTCGACTCCATAAAGGGGCACGTATTGAATCCCCAAATCTTGATTATTATTTGTTCCCGACTGAACCAAGATAGTTCCTACCAAAGAGACTGCGAACGATGAGCTGTAGCGAGATTTGAAAAGCTCTAAAGCGGACTCGGTCGTCGTGACGTCAACCGTAAATGTAGCTTCTGTCGCGCTCAATGAAGAGCTCGCGACCGAAACGGTAACTCCGGTAAGCGGTATTGGAACGCGTCCGCAAGCGCCCTTAAAACTTGAAAGATGAGTGGCATATTCACTGTCTGAAGCGAAGGGTAATGTGATGTTCACGGGTACAAATGTCTGACCCATTTTTTGAGCGAAGTCGCTCGAGTTTGCGTATTTGGCATATTGATAAAATTTGATTCGGAGATATTCGCGCAGTATTTCTTTATTCACGTTCAAATAAGGAAAGTCGTCTATCATCGCAAACATATCATTCAACGATGAAGGCTGTAGAAATATATTTCGGGCAATTTGATAATACGCTTGCCTATAAGAAGGTTGCGTACTTGCGGGCAAGTCGTCTAGTAGTCGCTCCGTTTCGCTTGATGAGGGATCCGAGTCCATCGAATAACAACCGAGAGACAAGTCAAATCCATGAGGAATAACCTTCGTCTTGTCGGTTGTTTTATCCACTCCCCACTCCTCATTATGTAAAGCCCCCATATCATACACAGCCAGAAAATCCGTAAACAGCATGAATTTTAGAGTTGAATCCCTGTCAAAATAGACCGTTGTAGAAACTTGGGTCGTATTATTCGTGACGAGAGCGGATATCAAACGGTCAAACGAACTTGCGTACCACCCGTTCGAGCCTTCCGATTCATACAGCATTGGGTTCATGTTGAACTCCGTGGTAAATGGTATCTGATCATCAAGCTCTGCCGGTCTCTGAATGATCATGTATCGATATGTTCTTCCGTTATATCCGGAATCCGGCGTTATGAATGTCACATTCGCGAAGCCGATAATATCGGCAGTTGGAACTCCATATTTTCTGAAAATTTTATGAATAATATATTCTCTCAAGTTGACATTAAGTTTCCCGCTGAAGCCGTAATCTCCTCCTCCGAGATAGTAGTCGTTTCCCGCGTCACATTCCGGAATCATGCGGAATTTTTGATACTGCAATTGTGCGGACCCCGGATAGGTGCTCACACCCGTAAAAAGTTCCTTTGGAACCCCCTGGCTGTTGAATTTATCAAAACTCAAATTAAGCATGGGCGGGTCGCATACTCCTCTCATGTGACCTTTCTTCTCATATTTTATTTTCCAATCTTTGATTTTTATTCCAAGACTGGTGTACTCAACTAATTTTCCATCACGATTCGGAGCGAATTCATCAAGTGACAATGTCTTTCCTTGGGTATCTAGTGTGAGATTTCGAATCGGATAGAGAGGTGTCTGCGCATAAGAGAAAGAGGGTGCAACAAAACCCGTGGCCACAAGTAATGCGACCGATGAGAAAACAATGTATCGTTTTTTCATTACGTTTATCTTAGAGTTAATCAATACAATTATTACACTTTTTTAAAATCATTGAAAGAGGAGTTTATCCCCAGCGCATAGAAGAATATGGATCATAGGTTATAGATTTCCGCTTCTCGTTTCATGATAGAATCCTAAATGTGATGAAAAAATTGTTTTTTGGACTGATGTGTATCTTTGCTTTCATCGGACTTGTCATGGTCGTTGGATTTGTTGCAATTCAGCTCCGATGGACCAAGACAGAGGGAGTGGTTGACGCACAACACGACTACTTCAAGGAAAAAATCGCGAAGAATCTCGAGTGGGAAAAAAGCGAAGAGTGGAAAGCTCTCAAGGTGGCAATTTTGAAGGATAAGGAGGATATTTTGAAAGCATCGGAGTCGAGCGGAGTCGGAACAAGGCTCATTATCGCGCCCCTCGTCGTCGAGCAACTTCGACTCTACGAAAGCAATCGAGAGTTATTTAAAGAATTTTTTTCGCCCTTGAAAATGCTGGGGAGCCAAAATCAGTTCTCGTGGGGAGTAATGGGGATTAAAGAGGAGAGCGCAAGGCAGATTGAGCAAAATTTGAAAAACGCGAATTCACCTTTCTACTTGGGACCCGCGTACGAGCACATTCTCGATTTTACATCAGACAGTCCCGATTCGGAGCGCTTTCAGAGACTCACAGATGATGCGAGCCGTTACTATTCCTATCTCTATGCGGGACTCTACGAAAAGCAACTGATTGCGCAATGGGACAAAGCCGGAATCCCCATTCATGACAGGCCGGAAATTGTTTTCACACTTTTCAACATTGGATTTTCCAATTCTCGCCCGCATCCAAACCCCTCGGTTGGCGGAGCGGAAATTAGGTTTGCCGGAAAAGAGTACAGCTTCGGCGGACTTGCTTTTGAATTTTACTATTCGGACGAATTGCCAGAGTTTGAGAAGTAGTTGCTTCAATTTCAAATTCAATCTCGCTTATCCAGAATATTCTTTTGCCTCTTTAGTCGAAATATCCATTTCCCAAATTCAACCGCGACAATATTTAAAGTCGCAATGAGCGCAACCCCGAGCACCCAATACAATGGCAAGGAAACTGTGCCGAGGAGAGTCTGCAAGAATGGAACGTAAATTGCGGCGGCCATCAAGGCAACGCCGATGCCTACCCCCGCGCACAAGTAACGATTGGAAAATATCGGATATTCAAAGATGCTTTTCTCCAGACTTCTTAGAGAAAACGTCAAAAACAAAGTGTAGCTTCCAAATGCCGCAAAAATAAAAGTTCTTACTTCATCTTCAGGAAAACCTGCCCGCAAAAGATACCAATACAGCGTGAACAGAATCAAACTTGTTAAAAATCCGGTGAATAAGATCAAAAACTTCATCAAGGGGTCGAAAAGACCACTCTTAACTCCTCGTGGACGAGCTTGCAATCCGTCAATATCTTTCTCAAATGCGAATGCAATAGCCGGAAAACTATCTGAAAAAAAATTGACATAAAGAATTTGAAGCGCATTTAAAGGCAATGCCAATCCGGCAATAAGTGCCCCGCCAATCAAAAGAAGTTCGTCGGCAACGGAAGAAAGCAGATACACGAGCACCTTCCGAATGTTGTTCATAATCTGGCGACCTTCTTCTATGGCGGCAACAATGGTCTCGAAATTATCGTCCAGGAGTACAAGATCCGCTACGTCGCGAGCCACTTCAGTGCCTGTTCCCATAGCGATGCCGATATCCGCCTGCTTGATGCTTGGCGCGTCATTTACCCCGTCGCCGGTCATAGCGACCACTTCTCCCATCTCTTGAAAAGCCTTGACCACTCTCATTTTATCAAGCGGAGACACTCGAGAGATAACGCGCACATGTGGCAGACGCTCCTTCAAGCCCTCGTCATTGAGTTCCCGAAGTTCTGTGGCATCAAGGACGCTTCCCTTTTCAATTCGCATTCCCACTTCTTTGGCAATCGCCTCCGCTGTGCCTCGATGATCTCCGGACATAACTATTGTTTTTATTCCCGCCTCCTCAACACGACGCATAGCGTCTTTGACGCCCGGCCTGACCGGATCATGAAGCGTTATTACCCCATTAAATACAAGACTATCGAGTTCTGACTCCAAGTCTCTTTGAAATGTGAAATCTTCCTTCGGCTCTATGTTCTTGCTTGCAACCCCGAGGACGAGCTCTCCCGATCCTGCTAATGAATCAATTTTCTCCAGCACACCCTTTCGTTCCTCCAATCGAAGTGTCGAGTGGCGTATTAAAATATCAGGTGCCCCAAAAAAAACGAGCGAATGTTTTTCGCGGTCTCGCACGAGCGAAACGGAAAATTTGTTGACCGCGTTGAAAGGCAGAGAATTTACAATTTCAGTTTTATTTTTCACCTCTTGAACCGCTATGCCCCGAAGCCCAGCAGACCGCACTAGTGCCACTTCAATCACTCTTCCGTTCATTCGCCAATCCAATACCGGATCTTTTCGATTTTCAATGAGAACATTCGTATTCAGAAGCGCCAGTTCAAGCAGTTTGTTCTCGAGAATGCCTTCAGTTGGCAATACCTTGCTCAATTCCATCTTTGCCATTGTCAAAGTCCCCGTCTTGTCGGTCAAAATTATGGTGGTGCTTCCCAACGCTTCTGCGGCAACCAATTTTCTAATGACACCCTTGCGTCGAGACATGCGTTGCACTCCTATTGCCAAAATTACCGTCATCGCCACAGGCAGACCTTCCGGCACCGCGGAAACTGCAATCGCGATAGATATCAAAAACATTTCAACACGTGAATGCCCTAAAGCAATACCGGTCACAAAAACAATCAACGTAAGGATTCCTAAAAAAATGCCCGCTTGCATGCTGAAGCGCCTGATTGCGTACTGCAGTGGCGTCTCCTCTCTTTTCGACTCGGCAACAAGAGCCGCAATTTTACCCAACTCGGTGGCAAAATCGGTGCGGCAAACCACCGCGGTCGCGACTCCTTGAGTAACAAGAGTTCCGGCAAAAACCATTGAGTGCTGGTCTCCAAGAACCGCATTTACGCTCACCGGTTCAGTTGATTTCGATGCGGGCAAAGATTCTCCGGTGAGAATCGCTTCGTCAATCTGGAAATCATTCACAAAAATGACGCGCCCGTCTGCGGGAACACGGTCTCCCTGCGCCAGTCGAATAATATCTCCCGGCACTAAATTGGCAGCATCAATTTCGTACTCCTCGCCACCGCGAATAACTCGCGACCGTTGTTTCAAATATGATTTGAGCTCCGATAATGCTTTCTCCGCTTTGTATTCTTGATAAAATCCCAAAACGACATTGACTACCACTGCCGCAAGTATAAAAAGCGCGTCCCGATAATGAGCTATGAAAAACGTGATGATGCTCGCAAAAAGCAAAATCAAGATGAGCGGACTTTTAAATTGACTCAAAAAGATAATAAAACCGCTGGCGCTCCCCGATTTTTCGATAATATTTAAGCCAAAGATTTCCAGTCGCTTAAGCGCGTCATCTTCACTAACCCCATTCTGGGTATCCGTTTGAAGCATTTCGCGAGCATCTTTAATAGATAAAAACCAAAAAGGGCTTTTCTGAATTTCGGGTGTAAGTTCTTTTTGTATCATAGTGCTCTTGCGACTAGACCGATAAACACGATGCCAATAAAGTTGAATACAAAGGAAAGAGGAATAAACCAGGACATTTTCATTTTTGAGAAGCCTAGTAGGCTTATTCCAAGCTCGTCAGGTAAAGGCGAAGCAATAATCAGTCCTCCGATAAAAAAGCTTACCCACCTGAATAATTTAAGCTTGAGAATTGCCCCTATTCTCCTCCCTCCTCTTCGATGCCTCAAAAGCTCCACCAAATGCGATGAAAATTTGTCCCGAATGAAATAGAAGATAATTAAGTCTCCCAACACCGCTCCCGTGGCGCCCAAAAGCGCCGTCGTAAGCAGAGAGTTTCCCTTCGCGATTTCTCCCAAGGTGGCTATGGCAGGCGCTGTCGTAAAAACCGAAGTGAAAAAGAATCCCGCGACAAATGTACCGAACAATTTCAATTCCTGCGTAGAGGAGAGAAAATTTATTATAACATTATTTTGCACCAGCAATATCGCAATAAAAATACTCAAAACAATTATCGCGATATCGTGGAGAAAAAATGAATTTTTTTCGTTACGTGCGAACATTTTTGTGCCCCCGGCCAGAATTGAACTGACATCTACCCCTTAGGACGGGGCTGTTCTATCCGTTGAACTACGGGAGCGGTTAAAAAAGACTATAGCATATTTCCGCGCTCCAAAACAAAAACCCCTTGTGGGGGGGTTGTTTTTTACTTTATTTCCAAAAGTTCTCTAATCCTGTCCTCATCAAATCCGACGATAATTTCATCGTCTATAGTGATAACAGGCACGCCGAGCTGGCCCGACTTATCTACCATTTCTTTTCTTTTCGCGAGGTCAGTGGCAACATTGTGCTCCTCGTAAGCTACAGCATATTCTTTGAAAAATGCTTTAGCCATTGCGCAATAGTGGCAGGTCGGGGTTGAGTAAATTGTTACTTTTTTCATAAAATTAACAGAGTCTTTCTCTGTTATCCTCGCAAGCGAGGATCCAGATTAAATTATAATGCAATATCCTAGATTCCCGCTTCCGCGGGAATTACAGGTCATTGGCATTTCGTAGTATAGCAAAAATTTAAAATATTATCTACCAATCAAAGGCGTTTTTATTGTTTTAATATCCTCCAGTCCTAAATCTTTAGCAAAGAAGGTAATGATTCCCCACACCGAAGACATGACGAAAAGCGCGATGACACCACCAACCATTACTCTTCTCCCTTGCGCCTTTGCCTCTTCGCTCCCCGCACTCCACATGTACTTTGCCAAACCCCAAAAGAATACCGCGAGCGCCGCCGTAAAAGTGATTACCGTAATAGTCCCCAGTAACTTGTTAAAAGCCTCGAGAGTCGTGCCTACACTCCCAATATCTACTGCTCGAGCGAGAGTAGGCAACATGAAAGCTCCAAGTGTAAGCAGTAAAATTCTTATCATAAATATGTTGCCAATAAGGAAATGACTGAAAAACTCCAAAATCCTTAATCTCCCTAAAGTCCAAGATACCCGGGTCCCTTAATTCCAAAAGTAGTAAGCAATATCCTTAAAATTCCATATACAGCCATCATGATAAACAGCCCTCTCACTCCCCAGAGCATTGAGGTTTTGCCTTTGCTTCTTGCTTCTTCATTTGCCGCACCCGCAATGAACTGGAAAATTCCCCAAAAGAAAACAAGGAGCGCCACGCCGAACATGAGTATAATGAGAGGGTTCAATATGAATTCATTGACCCTGTCTAAGAGAATTTTGATCGACATTTAAATCCAAATATGCAGAAAGATCCCTTATCGTGTTGGACTCCTTCCACCAATTGTCGGTACTGTGATATCAGTCTTGGTTGGGTCAATACCAATAGCTACCTGCGCCCAACGCACAATCCCCCACACGGATGCCATAACGAAAAGAGCGATAATTCCACCGACCATTATTCTTCTGCCTTCTGCCTTAGATTCCTCACTTCCTGCGGCAAGAATGTATTTTGCTAAACCCCAAAAGAAAACTAGAAGAGCGATGATAAACACAATAGGGACCATATTATTTACAATACGTCCAAATGATGTGACAAGGGAATCTAACTGACCTAATTGTTGCGCGAACGCTAGAGACGGAGTTAATAAAACGCCCGCAAATATAAGAAATTTTTTCATTAATTTTTATTTAACCTAATAATTATAGACCACTTTTAATGTGAGAACCAGTCTCAAAAATAATCGCAATCTAATAAATGAAGATGTAGAAACTTGGCTACTGCGACAGTCTCCGTTCGGCTACGACTTGCTGTTCGGACTCGACATATATCTATATGCCTCGTCCTCCACAACTTCGTCTCGCTCGAACGGAAACTGTCTCGTCAAGCCATTATTTTTGAGACTGGTTCTAATTATAAGCGATGGCAGATTTGATAGCAAGTGGAGTTATCCCCCGTAGTGAATTTTGGCATTGCGCCTGAAGCACACGTAGTAACGATGCCAAAATCTACTACGGGGTTATCCCCTTAGCTAGATTCTACTCGCCCGAACGTACTATTTCGGTACGGGCGGGGAATCCAGATTCATGATTCATGAGTAGGTCAATTTCAGGTCTTTTCTTGAATCATGAATCTTGCTTCTAGTCAGATATCTTGGTTCCCATAAACTTCTTTCCCGAAAGATAGTTATCAAGCTCATGTATTTTTTGACCATTTACAATCGCCACTTCTATCCCAAGCTCTTGAGCGAGTTTTGAGGCGACGGGGTCAAAGGGGGAAGAAAGTCCCGGGCTCCACTTTTTCGGAATCAGCTTTCTGAATTCTCCCCATGTGAGGGTGGGAAGTGGTATAGCATTTTTGTATTTTCGAGGGTCTTTGTTGTAAACGTAGTCAATGTTTGAAAGGTTTATGATTTTCTTGGCTCCGATATTTCGGGCCAGTAAGACCGCGTCATAGTCCGTGGAAAATCCGGGCTTCCAACCACCGGCGACCAATATTTTCTCTCGAAAAAGCAAGTCTTCGTGGGGATTTTTTATCACCCGCGGATGAGAATATGTATGAAAAATAGAACGCATGAGGTGCGCGTTTAATCTTGTGCTGTGAATCCCAATCCAATCCACGTCCTCGATAGTGAGTGACGTGACGGCTCGCACGGCATCCTGGTAGTTTCTCGCGGTTTTTCCGCCACCGGAGATAATGATAAAGCGATGTCCCCTTTTGATATGCTTTACGATTATATCCTTGAAAGTCGAAAGAAAATGGGTATCAATGCCATCCGGAACAATAAGAGAACCTCCGACCGAAACGATGATTGGTAGGCCATTTTTTTTACTTACAGCTTTTTTTTGCATTCCTAGAAGCCTACCTTATTTTTTAAAAAAAATCCACCTTTGATTTCCCAAGGGTTACCCTTGGAACGTAGGAATATGGGTATTTCGCGCCAAGGGTAACCCTTGGGAGTTTGTAGCGCTTTCGTAGTCAAAAATTTTTTTAATATATCACTTTAGTTTATTCGCCAACTGCTTTGGAGTCTTCACAATCGCTTGAAAAAGAATATTTCGGCATATTTCCGGGTCGTTTTCAGAAAATGCATAAATCGGTTTCGCAAGCGCGGTGGCAAAACCGATCTCCATGCTTACACTATATCCGCTATATCCGTCCTTATTGAAGACAAATACCGCATCGGCAACTCTTATTTTCTGAAATTGATCATGGGTTAAGCCCATAGCTATGAATTTCTTATGGTGCTCGGGAACTTTGTTCAAATCGCCATAGTTTGCAGTGTAAAAATGCGGAGTCAAAACTTCCACGCCTAAAGCTTCGAGCTTTTTTGCGAACTCCATCGCTTCCTTGGCAAATCTATTACTTCCGCAGATTACTACTGATTTCATGCACCTATGTTACTACGAACTTGGAAAAAATGCCCGTCTGAATAATGCGTTCGGGCAAACGAAATTAAAAAAAAGCCCCAGTGGAATCCACGCAGGGCTTGTGTCGCTATTTGATTGATTGTAGCGACTGAATGAACTATGACCAGGGGCGAGTAGAGGTGGCGCGCTCTTTTCTTACCTCCTCTGGAACAACTGTAAGAGGGGTGGAGCAGACAACGCAGATCAACTTTCCTTCTTTCACTACCCCGCTAGTCCTGAACCTATGGTTTGGGCACCAATCAGGTTTCCGTGCGTCTTCCATTCGTTTTTCGTTATCTTTCATTTCACTCTCCGTGGTTGATTTGTTAAAGACCGTTCGAAGCTTTTTGAGCAACAAAAAATCCCATCCTCATTACACAACGCAAAGTTGCATAATAAGGACGGGATTCTTCCCCTAAAACCTCCGAGGTTCGGGCAAGCCGTGGTGCCACCTTAATTAAATAGATTCATGAATCTAAATTCAAGATTCAGAAATTATACTCATTGACTCAGACTTCCCAGCTTTCACTAGGAACGACATCAATTATCCTTGTTACGGAGGAATCCCCATGACAGAAAACTGTCTGGGTAAACCGGGTCTTCACGCACCTTTCGGTTTGCAAAGACCATCCTGTCCATTTCTGGACTACTAGCCCCAACCCCCGACCGCTTTATGCGGACCGAGGAACTAGCGGATGTTTTTATATGTAAGCTTCAACTGGCTTGTAATGTATACCTATCGAGTTCAAAAGTCAACACTTTGAGATTTTTTGAAAGCGATGAATTTTTGAACACTCTTTTTATAGCCCTCGGCAAGAGGAAATGTGAACGCCTCTTCCGGAGAAACCCAACGAGAAGAAATAAGCTCGACCCCATCAAGATTCAATTCCCCGCCGACAATCTCGCACCAAACATGAAACCAGACAAAATGCGCCGAGCGATGAAAATCAGTTGAGCCGATAAGTTCGCCCCAGTCAAAAACATATTTGCCCCGAAGTCTAAGCCCAGTTTCTTCTTCGCCCTCTCGAACAATTCCTTCAATTATAGTTTCGCCGGGTTCTACATGTCCTCCCGGAAGAGTCCATTTGCCGGGCCACTTTGGCGATTCCACGATAAGAATCTTGCCGACATCATTTTCAATCACTGCGGACCCAACAATTTCTATTCCTTTTGGAAATTTTTCATTCATCAAATTATAATTTTGCTCCGACTGCATGTATCAACTCGGGAAATTCTGTTCTTTCTTTGTCGTGACTGAAGTGCCCTTGATCCGCATATTCGTAATATTCCGAATTCAGATTCTCATGAACAAAACGCGCCTCATGGATAGGGATGAAGGCATCGTCTCTCGAGGCAAACTGGACTATCCATTTTTGATTTTTTTTAATGGCTTCCCAGTTCCAGGGAGCATCAAAATACCCGCTTTTTTTCTCCATTTCGTTATCGAGGTTTGTGTGGTAAGCGCCAACCAAAACGGAGCCGAGTATTTTATTTTTCTCGGCGTATCTCATCGAGGCAATCGCTCCCGATGAGTGCCCGATAAGAATAGTATTTTCATCTGCTCCAAGCTCCTTTATGAATGGGAGCCAATATGCGCTTCGCGCGAGCATTGCGTCCGGAAACTTCTCGTTGACTGTGGCAATGCCCATTTTTTCGAGCTCATTTTTAACATAGGGGTACCAATTTTCGTTTGGTTCGGAATCACCGTTGCCAGGAATAATTATTGCTTGGAAGTCATGAGACATTTGAGAAAGAAAATTATTATTTGTCGTCTTCCTTGTTGGCGTCCAAATCAAGACAGACCGAATTCAAACAGTACCGTTTCCCTGTTTTGGTTGGTCCGTCGGGAAATATGTGTCCCAAATGCGACCCGCATTTTGAACAGACGACCTCGGTGCGCGCCATTCCAAGCGAAGTGTCCTGGTGTAGAGTGACTGCGCCCGGTAAAGCTTCGTCAAATGAAGGCCAACCCGTTCCGGAATCAAACTTAGATTCAGATGAAAACAGGGCATTTCCACATGCGGAACAATTGTATGTTCCTTCGCCTTTTTCATGCAAAAGTTTCCCGCTAAAAGGCGCTTCCGTTCCTTTCTCTCGCAAAATTCGATACTGCTCTTCCGAAAGTTTCTCCTTCCATTCGTCTTCATTTTTTGGCATGGGGTTTTTATTCATTGTATTAATTAGACTTACCATAGGCCGCTCGATAATACTCCGCTCTTTTCAAATGATTCCTAAGCACGCCCAAGATTATATTGTTATCCGGACTACCTAAGTCTTCTTTTTTCACAACATCTTCAAGAATGCCGATAAAATTATACTTTTTGATGCCCTTAACAACAATAAAAAATTCTTCTCTGAACGCATGGTCTTTGAACAGTTTATCCAAATCAGACGGATGGTGAATGTCTGTATCAATTTTCTCCAATAATTCGCTAAAGTCCTCTAGACAAATCATGCTGTGCTTCTGCATTTCAGAATCATTCCGCCTTGCCATTGCTTCTTCAAAATACTCTAATTCTGTGATGGCCATGAACACCCCCTCCCGCACATTTTCTAAAACTCTTGCGAAGGAATCGGAATCAAGAGGAAGCTGGGATTGATCATATTCTATATTGGATTTTCCGCTTTCTGACATATTTTTCGCGTTAATGACTTTTTGAATTTTCCATCAAATCCACAAATTCTTTCTGAACTTTTTCAAGCTTTGGATTAATGATGAGCTCGCAGTAAGGTTGATTTTTGTTTTTAGCGTAGTAATCTTTGTGGTAATTCTCCGCTTCATAAAACACGTCGAGCGGAGTAATTTCAGTCGCTATCGGTTTTCCCTCCTTGTTTGAATCATTGAGCTCTTGTATAAACTGTTCGGATTCCAATTTCTGCTCTGGCGTGGTATAGAAAATGACCGACCGATACTGTGTGCCCACGTCATTGCCCTGCCGATTGACAGAAGTCGGGTCATGGGAGCCAAAAAAAACAGTGAGAAGACTGCGAAAGGCAACCTTCGTCGGGTCATATTCAATCTTGATAACCTCTGCATGGCCAGATTTCCCGCCACTAACATCGTCGTAGGTCGGATTCTTCTTCGTGCCACCTGAATAACCCGGGACAACCCTTATCACTCCCTTAAGCATCTTAAATACGGCTTCAGTGCACCAGAAACACCCTCCCCCGAATATTGCAACTTCAGTATTCTCCATAAATACATTTTAACGATATTTAGCCAAAGGTAAAGGTGAATGCTTTCAAACGGGATTTTTTAATACGAATCTCAAGCGTATGTACTCCGTAGTCTGACCCTTCAAAGAGAGTATACAACTCCACTCCTTTTATCAATATTGTCTTTGAAAGTACGCCGTCCAAAAATATTTCGACGTCGACTCCCGTATCAGAACCCGCCACCATGTATACATTTTTTGCCGAATATTTGAAAATGATTTTTGCCTCACTTTCGTTCTCCGCAAACTCCGGCGTGAAATTCCAAGTGCCTGAAAGGTAAAGGGTATTTGCGTTTACTATAGAAGGGATTGAGAGCGTCTGAAGACCGACTCTCCCCTGCGTCCCATTTGCCAAGTACTGGTTTCTCTCGGAGCCAAAATACGTTTCAGGACTTCCCACCTTGTGAAGGTCGGAAATAGCGGTAGATTCTTTAGCACTCCCCTCACTGGGTACTACATCCATATTTACCCCCAGGCGATTCGCCCTTTCGAGAAGCGCGGAGCGGATCGCCATCTCCGTCTCTTCATACCCGCCTTCTCCGATATGGTCATAGACTATGTATCCGTCAATATCAATGAGGTATTTCCTTGGCCAATACTGATTGCCGTACGCCTTCCATGTTGAAAAATCGTTGTCCAAAACAACCGGATAGATAATGCCGAGTTTTTTCACCGCCTCCGTCACGTTGTCCTCGACTTTTTCAAATGAAAATTCGGGAGTATGAAGACCAATAATTTCGAGGCCTTGGTCCTTATATTTGTCATACCACTCTTCAATAAAAGGCAGTGTCCTCTGACAGTTGATACAGCTATAGGTCCAGATGTCCAAAAGCACCACTTTTTTCCCCCGAAGTTCAGTAAGTGTAATCGGTTTTCCTCCGGTGTTTATATACCCGTCTATGGTGCTCAACTCGGGAGCCAGAGCAAAGTGGGCATTTTTAAAATCAGAAATTATTTTTTTCTCTGCTACCGTATTTTTTTGATTCGAATCGGCGCCTTTTGTGGAAGTAGATGTGGATTCTCCACTTATTATTTCCGTAGCAATACCTTCATTCGGTATTCCTTTCGGTATTCCAACCGGATAATAGGAAGAGGAATCTTGTTTAGGAGAAAACAGATAAATAGCGCCTCCAACGACGAGCGCGCCACCTATAATTATTGCGATTTTATATTCAAGTTTCATATTTTTTTGGGTGTTATTCCCGCGGAAGCGGGAATCTGGATCCCGCCTCCGCGGGGATGACAGAATCAGAATTCTGTCATCTTTTTAGCTCTAAAAGTTTTTGCTCGACCTTCGTGATGTCAAAAAAATTCATACTCAAAATTTTAGCTTCGAGAATTTTGTCGTACCCTGTGACGATTGCAATGCCGACTAGGATGAAAATCACCCCTAAAATCCTTTTAAACCAACCTCTTGGGTCCGCGGCAACACCAAGTCGAATCATGATTCTTTGCCCCAAAAGAGCAACGAGAAGAAGCATGAGGCAAAGTCCGAGCGTGTACGCCAAGAGGTAAATAATACCGAGAACCGGCTTTTCAGGAAGAACTGTGGCAAGAACTACAAAGTAAGTGGGACTGCAGGTTGAAAAAACGGGACCCAGGGCGGCGCCGATTATGACGTCTCCCCAAAAATTTTTCTTTTCGTACCCGACTCCAAGAAGCTTATTCGACTCGCGATTCAATACATTCGTAAAGCTCAATTTTTCCCAAAGAGACGGAAACACGGTGATAACGCCGAGGACGAGGATGATGCCCCCAGATATCCATTTCCACGCGGATTCTGGAACTCCAATAAATACTGAACTGGCTTTTAGAAGTAGTGTGAACGCAATGACCGAAAGGCCGAGCGAGATGGTAACCGTGATTGCGCGCCTTTTTCTTATTTCCTCACCCGCGTCACTGCCTGAAAGCGTACCGCCCAAAATAACAGGAAGAAGTGGCAAGATACAGGGCGCAAGAACAGTCAAAACTCCCGCGATGAATGTGATGATAAGTAGGGTCATGATTGCATTATACAGGAAAAAATACTTCTAAAAAACAGCGCTCTGAAGGTATACGTTTTTTACCTGGATCCCAGCCTCCGCCGGGATGACAAAATACGAATTTTGTCACTTCTTATCCTCGTCTTTCTTTTCCTCCTTTACGTCGGCATCTCTAACGTTGCCTTCGGGAGTAGCACCGCCTTCAGCGCCCGGCGCCGCGCCGGGCGCTCCCTGCGCTTTGCTCATCGCCTCTCCAATTTTAGAAAGCTCCGTTGAAAGAGCGTCAGTCGCGCTTTTCGTCGCTCCGATATCCGGCCCGTCTTTAACTTTTTTCGTAGCGTCAATTTTTTCTTGGACACTCGCTTTTATGTCAGCCGACACTTTATCCCCATTATCTTTGAGAGCTTTCTCGGCCGTGTAAATCATTTGCTCGGCGATGTTTCTCGCTTCCGCCTCCTCGCGCTTTTTCGCATCTTCTCCCGCATGAGCCTCCGCATCTTTTGCCATTCGGTCAATTTCTTCTTTGGAAAGCCCCGAGCGCGCTTCAATCCTGATTGACTGCTCCTTGCCCGATGATTTATCTTTTGCCTTAACATTCAATATGCCGTTCGCATCAACATCGAAGGTCACTTCAACCTGTGGCATGCCCCGGGGGGAAGGTGGAATTCCATCCAAGATAAATCTCCCGAGCGACTTGTTGTCTTTCGCCATCGCCCGCTCTCCCTGCACGATACTTATCTCAACCGAAGTTTGATTATCCGCGGCAGTGGAAAACACTTGAGATTTAGATGCCGGGATAGTCGTATTTTTTTCGATGAGCTTGGTGTTCACCCCTCCCAACGTTTCAATTCCAAGAGAAAGCGGAATGACGTCGAGAAGAAGGATATCCTTCACATCTCCCCTGATGATTCCTCCCTGGATAGCCGCGCCAACTGCCACTACCTCATCGGGATTCACTCCCATGTGAGGCTCCTTGCCAAAGAAATCTTTCACCGCTCTCTGCATCGCGGGCATTCTCGTCTGTCCTCCGACCAAAATCACTTCGTTAATTTCGGGCTTCTTGAAAGGCGACGCCTCCATTGCCCTCTTCGTTATCTCCATCGCGCGGTCGATAAATTCCTGACAGAGTTCCTCGAGTTTCGCACGAGTCATTTTGATAAGAAGGTGTCGAGGACCGGACGCATCGGAAGTAATGAACGGGATGTTGATTTCAGTCTCGACCGCGTTTGAAAGCTCGATTTTCGCTTTTTCCGCTGCTTCGTCGAGTCGTTGGAGCGCAAGGGTATCTTTCCTCACGTCTATCCCCGACTCCTTTTTGAATTCTTCTCCTATCCAATTTAATATTTTCTGGTCAATATCTTTGCCTCCGAGGTGTGCGTCGCCATCGGTTGACTTTACTTCAACGACATCGTCTCCGACTTCCAATACAGAGATATCGAAAGTTCCTCCTCCGAAATCGAATACCACAATTTTTTCATCTTTCTTCTTGTTGAAGCCATAGGCCAAAGCCGCCGCGGTCGGTTCGTTTATGATACGCTTCACATCCAAGCCCGCAATTTTTCCCGCGTCTTTTGTAGCCTGCCTTTGAGAGTCGTTGAAATAGGCAGGCACGGTAATCACTGCTTCAGTCACTTTTTCTCCAAGACGGGCCTCCGCGTCGGTTTTGAGTTTCTGAAGTATCATGGCCGAAATTTCTTCCGGCCGATACCAGTTTTCGCCCATCTTCACCTCAATGCCTCCGTTTGCGGATTTCCTCACTTCAAAAGGCACGGACGCTTTGTCCTTCTGCACGGCGGGCTCATCGAAGTTGTGTCCGATGAATCTCTTAATCTGATAAATGGTATTTTTCGGATTTGTCACCCCCTGCCTCTTGGCGAGAACGCCGAAAAGACGCTCTTTCGTTTTTGATTCGGCGACGATGGAAGGCGTAGTCCGCGCTCCCTCGGCGTTTTCCAAAATTTTCGGCTCGCCAGCTTCCATGACCGCGACCGCCGAGTTGGTTGTTCCTAAGTCGATTCCAATTATTTTTGACATAGATTTTTTAGCTTTTAGCTTTTAGGTTTTAGCTATTAGCTTAAGAGTTACGTTTTAATTCGAATTAAAAAAAGACGCGACATTCTGTGTCTTTTTTCTTAAAAAGCTAATAGCTAGTAGCTAATAGCTTAAAGCTTCCCGCGGGTGCCCTAGTCATTTGACTTATGAAAAAATCAAGCGAAGAAACAAACTCCGAAATGTATGGAGAAATAATAAACTCGTGCTTTTGAGCTTTACCTTTTGGAGCAGAGAGAAGAAGAATTTCCGGAGAATTTTCTGCAGTTCCTGAAAGAAGAGCAGTTTTTTTGGAGATAATTCTTACAATTCGAGGATTCGAAATTTTCACAATTTCCCCCCCTTCTTCTTGCACAATAAAAGCAAGGACCATCTGCACCGCTCCCCTTTCGACAGTTACAAATCTAATATTCTTTTTTCTCGATATTTCTATCATATCTTTCTCCTCATCTTTACCTTACACCTTACACCTTTAACCTAACACCTGCTCTTTAAATTCCCCCACTCTCACTTTCGGCGCCTTCAATACTCTTCCATTCAACGAATACCCTTTTTGTATGACAGATGTCACCACCTGATCCATCTCTTTTTCATCCACTTTTACATATTCTATCGCCTCGTCCCGCATAGGGTCAAATTTCGAATTGGAGGGGTCAATCTCTTTGAGCCCATTGTCATCTAAAATTTTCTTAAGTTGACTCGCAATATATTCCACTCCAGTCCGCCAGTTTTTGTCCGCCTTCTCCCAGAGTTCTTTGTTTCCCATCGCCATCCCAAAACTGTCGAGAACAGGAATAAGTTCCGCCAATAAGCCCTCATTCGCGAATCTCACAAATTCGGCATTTGCATCCTTATCCCGTTTTCGAGAATTGATGAAATCGGCTTTATCCCTCTGCCAGCCGTCGAGATACTTTTGTTTTTCTTCCACGCAAATTTTGAGCTTCTCGCGAAGTTTTCCTATGGTCTCTTCCCCTCGTTCTTCCTCCGCGACTACATCTCCATCATCAGACTTCTTCGATTGCGGAGTTTTCTTTAAAGGATTCCCTTCTTCATCTGTTGCAATAATATCATCGGCTTCAGCGTTTTGATTTTTTGAATTATCATCTGACATTACTTCTCATTATATATTAATTTCTAATATCATAGCAAAACACCCCCAAGTGAGGTGTTTTGTTTGCCTTTATCTCTTAGACCACTGCGGTGCTTTCCTAGCCTTTTTAAGTCCGAACTTTCGGCGTTCTTTCATGCGGGGGTCGCGTTTCAAATATCCCGCTTTCTTGAGTTTCTTTCGGAGTTCAATATCAAAGAGGAGAAGCGACCTTGCAATACCATGTCGCACCGCCTCCGCCTGAGAGTGAATTCCGCCACCTTTCGTCTGAACAGTAATTTCAAATTTTGAATTAATTTTTGTTTTATTCAGGGGATCTAAAATGATCCTTTGGAGCTCGGGCGTTGGAAAATAGGTAGCCATATCCTTGCCATTAATGAGATACGAAGATTGGGGGACACCCACAGTCATACGAACCCTGGCCATTGAAGTTTTGCGTCGCCCAACAGCCTCGAGGTATCTCGATTTTTTCACCTGCGCCTCTTCTTCTGTTTTTTTGATTTCTTTTATCATATTTTTTTAATCGTGTAACGTGTAGCTTGTCCTAACCCGTTTGGTCGGACTAGGGTAACCTGTAACGTCTGAGAAAGATCTTTCTTTTTCTTACGTTACAAGTTGCACGTTTTGCGTTACACGGTCATTAATCCTTAATGACCAGCCTCTTCATCATCCTCGGCCTCAATTTGTTTGACGGAAGCATGCCATACACAGCCAATTTAAAAACTTCAGATTTTCCCTTTTTTTCGATGACCGTTTCCATTTTCTCATGCCTCAATCCTCCCGGATAGCCCGAATATTTTGCATAAGTTTTTTTCGAGACTTTTTTCGGAGAGATTTCAGATTGAGACACATTCACAATTTCCACCATTACGTCCGCCGGAAACGAGTTGCGAACATAAGAAGAAGTGTTTTTTCCCATGAGAATACTCGCGGCCTCGCTTGCCACTCTTCCCACTTTTTTCTTTTTTGCGTCGAGTATATACTTCATTTTTTTTCACTGAACTGACTCGGAACATTCACTCGGAACTAAAGCCGAACTTCTGTGCTTTTCCGTGTGCTTCGTCCGTGTGGCTTCCGTGTCATATGAGTTCTATCATCGCCATTTTGCTCCCATCGCTTACTCTCGAAGGCAGTTTCGTAATCCGGGTATATCCGCCCTTCCTATCTTTATATTTCGGTCCCGTCGTTTCGAATAATTTTTTAACAAGCGGAGGATGACCAAGACGAGAGGCAACAAGCCGTCGGTTGGAAAGAGTAGCATTTTTCGACTTCGTAATCAATTTTTCAACATATGGCCGGAGCTCCTTCGCTTTTGCCTCCGAAGTGGTGATTTTCCCCTCTTCAATCAAAGAAGAAGCAAGCGACTGTAAAAGGGCTCGCCTCTGCCCTCTTTCTCGCCCGAATTTTCTGTTTTTCTTGTGATGCATCATTATAGCTATTAGCTATTAGCTATTAGCTTTTAGCTTAGGGAATTTAATTTCCTATAAGCTAGCAGCTAATAGCTAAAAGCTACTTCAACGTGACTCCAAATTTATTCAACATTTTTTTTATCTCCTGAACGCCTTTTCCCCCTAAGCCGTCAATATCCAGAATATCCTCTTCTTTTTTTCTTACCAACCCTCCCAAGGTCCGGATATTGGCATTCAGAAGCGCGTTCAATGTTCTTTGTGTCAACTCCAGCGATTCAAGCCTCGTTTTAAGAAATTCCGGATCAATCTCTTTCTTATCTGCCGAGGCCTCCTCTGTCTCTTTCGTTCTTTCCGTCTCCAAAGGAATGATTACTTCATCTTCTTTAAAACCGATGATGGCCTTCAGCTGATTTATCATGATTTCCACGGATTTTTCAAATGCCTCTTTTGGTGAAATGGTGCCATCCGTCTCAAGAAAAATTTTCAATTTATTGAAATCAGTGCGATTACCCACCCGCATATTTTCTACTTCGTAGTTCACCCTTCGTATCGGCGTGAAAATAGCATCAAGACTGATTGCGCCGATCTCCACCCTATCCTTTTGCAGAAGTTCTTTGGAAATATATCCCAAGCCTCTCTCCACGGTCATCTCGATGTCGACTTCCGTATTTTTTTCGGTAATGGAAAAAAGATGCAGATCGGGAGTAAGCATTGTCACCTGTCCAGGCACCTTTATGTCTTTTCCGGTTACTTCTTTGACGCCTTTCACTTTGAGCGAGAGCGTCTGGGGTTCATCGGTATGCATGGCTATCCTCAACTTTTTTATTTTGAGGAGAATGGTAATGACATCTTCCTTCACTCCTTCCAGAGTCGAGAATTCATGGCTAACCCCTTGGATTTTAACGGAGGTTACCGCAGACCCCGGGATAGAGGACAGAATAATCCTGCGCAAGGAGTTGCCCAGAGTGTGACCGTAGCCGGGGTAAAGGCCGTCAATCTCATACAGTCCCGTGAAATTTTCCTCACGCAAGACTTTTGGCTTGGAAGGCAATAAAACGCTATAATCAGGCATAGTATTTTTTTAATTAAGCTTTTAGCTTTCAGCTACTAGCTGTTAGCTTCAAGATGATTATCCTAAAAGCTAATAGCTAACAGCTCATAGCTACTATCGTTGATAAAATTGAATAATTGCATTGATATCGAATACCGTTTCCCCCGTCCGATAAGCCGGTTTCGCCTCGATGACCGCCTGTCTTTTTTCCAAATCCAATTTGATCCATGGAGGCACAGCAACTTCTTTGAACTTCTCTCCGACGCCCTCAAACAGCTTCTTTTTTGCACTTGCATCGCGAATAGCAATTATCTCCTTTGGAGAAACTTGATACGAGGGAACAGTCACCTTTACCCCATCAACCAAAATGTGCCCGTGGGAAACCATCTGTCGCGCCATTTGGCGAGTCGACGCAAGCCCCATCCGATAAATCACGTTATCCAATCTTGACTCCAGCATTTCATAAAGCGTATCCACAGCTGGGGTACTCTTTTTTGCGAGCGAGCGTTTGACGTAGGTGCTGAATTGGCGCTCATTGATGCCATACATATATCGAGCTTTTTGTTTCTCGATCATCTGTATTCCATAGTCAGTTTTAGGGCGTCCTTTTCTTTCTCCGCCTTTTCCCCTGCTTGCCATACGGGCAGCAAATTTGGGAGTCTGAGTCTTATCAAAAATGTTCGCCCCCAACCGCCTTGCTATTTTGTATTTTGGACCAATTTTCATAATTAGCTTAAAGCTATTAGCTATTAGCTATTAGCTATTAGCTTTTTTGGAATTTTTCCTAAAAGCTAACACCTAACAGCTGACAGCTATTTATACCCGCCGTGGCTTCTTCGCTTTCGGACCGTTATACGGAACCGGCGTCATATCGGTAATTTTTGAAATGTTTATGCCTTTCGATATGAACCCGCGAATACCCGACTCTCGTCCCGAGCCCACCCCTTTTACGACCACGTCAATTTCCTTTACGCCAAGGTCTTGTGCCTTCAAAGCCAGTGTCTCCCCGACTTTTGCGGCGGCAAACGGAGTGCCTTTTTTTGCCCCCTTAAAGCCCAATGAGCCGCTCGAAGACCAGGCCAATGCGCCTCCTTTTTTGTCCGTCAAAATGAGCTTGGTATTGTTGTATGTTGACTGAACATACAGGACCGCCGAGTCCACTTTACGTTTGGCACCACGGGCTTGAGGCGCGGCAACTTTACCGCCTTCCGTCTTTTCTCCCTCTGTTTTTACGATTCTTTTCTTTCCCATAGTAATCAGCTTTTAGCTATTAGCTGTCAGGTGTTAGCTTAAAATCTTTAATTTCCTAAAAGCTAATAGCTAACAGCTTACACCTATTATTTCTTTTCAACCGCTTTCCTTCCCGAACCCATGGTCTTCCTTGTATTTCCCCTGACAGTGCGTGAATTGGTCTTCGTCCTCTGTCCTTTGACGGGTAATTTCCGCAAATGCCTGATTCCTCGATATGCTTTAATGTCTTTCAGCCTTTTAATATTTCCCGACACCTCTCTTTTCAAGTCTCCTTCGATTTTGTGTTCTTCCATTGCCTTTCGAATATCGTTTTCTTCCGCAGGAGTGAGTTCCTTTGCCTTTTTCCCCGGCGCGATGTTTGTCTTTTTCAATATCGACAGCGCGCGAGAACGCCCCACGCCATAAATTGCGGTCAAGGCTATCTCCAATCTTTTTTCATCCGGCAATGTTATTCCAGCAATTCTCATAGTGAATAGGTGTTAGGTGTTAGGTGTTAGGTGTTAGGTGTAAGCATTCGGTTTTACTAAAACCTTACACCTGTCACCTTACACCTGTTCAACCCTGTCTCTGCTTATGCCTCGGGTTCGCCTTGCATATCACATACACATATCCTTTGCGTCGGACAAGTTTGCAACTGGCGCATACTGTTTTTACGGAAGCTTTTACCCTCATGCCATGAATTAAAAACTAGGTGTTGTCAATCCTAATTCTTGGTTTCCCTTATTTAATTAAAGACGCTTCACAATTCTTCCCTTGCCTCCATAAGGGTCAATCTGTACTTTTACCCTATCTCCTATTAAAACTCGGATTCGATTCATTCTCATCTTTCCCGAAAGATAAGCGAGCGTCTCATTTTCTTGGCCTTCTAATATAACTTTAAACAGGGTATTAGGCAAGGCCTCGCGAACCACTCCATCGAGGCTTGTGTCTTTTTCCTTCGCATTATGCATCAAATTTGTAACGATTTCCTAGCATATCAAGTAACCCTAATTTCGTCAATATAGGATAGCCCAAATCCCCCAAGGCTTCCCATTAGCCCTTACTTTCTACAATTTTAATTTTATCAAGTTCTCTCGGAAGTTTCTTTACCCAAAATGGCTTCAATGTGATTTCAGTTTTGTCAAAAGAGAACTGAGTCTTAAGAATTTCCTCGATTTCATCCAAAGACTTTCCGGAAATCATTTTTCGGAGCTCCAGTTCTTCATAGCTCCAGACGATACTTGGATTCCCTTTTAAGTTGAAAACAATTTCGTCTTTTTCGATGAGATTGTCCGGCGAAAGAGAGGAAAACACCAACGCTTGGATGTTCGGTATTTCTATTGCTTTCCCATCAAAATCGGGAATAACCTCTTTTGCGATACTTTTTTCGAGAGCGGTCTTGTTAAATATAATTCCTTGAAAGTGAGCTTGCTCATTCACCCGTATCGAATTTGGAGCAACTGGATCATTCGGCAAAGATTCAAATTCTATGGAAACGGCGTTATCAAAAAGAATGAAATTTTCCGGCATCTCGCTTTGAGCCTCTTGAAAAAGTTCTTTTTGCAGTTCTGTATGAATATCTTTTTTTGCTTGAGTCAAATCTGCCTCCGCTGCAATCTTTGAGAGTCCGGAAGAACCCTGTGTCATCGCAGTTTTTGAACGAGCAACGATTGTCTTGAATCGGGGATCTCCCTTAAAGCCGGGAATGGTAAAATAAGTGATCGCGATATTGTACTTTGCTCCGATTGCATCGGCAAATACCGTAACCTCGATGCTTCCGGGAGTTTCGCCTTTTTTAGCGGGTACGGTAATCGGTTCAGCGATGCGATAAATCAACCCCCCGGAAGTTTCAAAGCGAGTGTTCTTGACCAGAGTCTGTGGCTTAGACTCATTGCTGGAAATAATTATTTTTCCGCTTGCCTTAGAATCTACCTGTTTTTCTTCTTTCGCTTCTATCACTTTTGACCCAGTTTTTGTCAACGTTATAACATCATAGAAAAGTGAGGTGTCGGTCTTGACTTTTACCGCCTTGAAATTCGAATCAAGCGAAGCTTCCACTTTCTTTGGAGTAACTTCCACTGTCGCGCTTCCGAATACGGTAAAAAATGAGAAACCGAGTATAAGCAAAGCTACAAGAATGCTCAACCAAAGAAAAAGTCGGGAATGCCTCCTCCTCGGAGGCTCAACAAATTCGGAGACACGCTTTTCCTCAAAGGTATGCGGAGATGGAGGTTCATACTGTTCCTGGTTATAAGGTGATCGGCGTGGCAGATCAACCTCAAGAGGAATATCCGAGATCCTTTTTCTCCTATCGGATGGCAGGGGAATATCTCTTATTGACCTTTTCTCGGGAGGAAGAACATCTTGTAAAATATTTTTTGCCATAATTGAATAAACTCGAAATTTGGATTTCGCGCTCTAATGAAGGTTATTGTATCATAAAATCCATTAAATAGGAAGTTATATCGCGCGCTCGCCGAGCTTCTGTATAAACACACTCTCCATTGCAAGAAGTGAGGCGTTTTCGGCAAATTCACCGATTTTGTAGGAATCCTTAATGAGAGAATCCTGAATCGGCACTATTTTAAACGGCTCGCGGTCTCCTGCAAACTGTTCGAATATTTCGTCTTCAATCATCTTGGAAAAGAGCGCTATAAAATCGGAATCCGCCGTTATAAAGAGCGTCTTTGGCAAGAAAAATTCTTCGAAAAAACTCCGAAGAGATTCGTGAAAATGCGTGACCCAGTCTTTCTTCGAGTTTAAGATTTCCCGAATTTTTTCGGTTACATTCGGCTCCGCCTTTTGAGCTTGGTAGAGGCGGAGAAACGAAAGCGCCACTTGGGGGACTGTGTTTAGGGACTGGCCAATCTCCCTGATATAAAAACTGGAACCGATGGGAATCGTCACCGTCTCGAGCAATAGCCCTTTTTTTATAAGACTGACATCGGTTACTTCCTCCCGGACATCCACAAGAAGAAAATCCGGGGGGGTGTCCTTCAAATCCCTGACCCCAGAAAACAGCACGAGCGGGAAAGAGTGGAACTGAATAGACTTGACGTTGAAATTTCTTCTGATGGTCTCTTTGATTTTTTCCGTAAGTTCCACCCCCGCAAAGCTCAGATAAATCGAGACTTCAATATTTTTAACGGATTGTCCTGTTGGCTGCCAGGTCTCGTAGCCGTTCAATTTCATCCGTATTATTTTGCTCTCGAGAACCTCGACGCTCTCTTTGAAGTTTTGGGAATACTCGCCCTTAAGGAGCGACTCTTTAAAGACATTTTTTTCGTCTTCGACAATCCTATTCAAAAGCGCGGAGGTGATCGTGACCGGCTTTTCTTTTTCGATTTTGATTATCTTTGTCTGGGATATATACCACGGAGAAGAGAGCACGCAATATACGTGCTGTATCGTCTCGCGTCCATGCTTTGTAAACTTGAGATGTGATAAGCCCTCGTCTTCAAGCGATTTCAAAACTTCCTGGAGAGCTGACCACATGAGGACTTTGGTTCTTTCAATATCTTTTTCTTCTCCAGCGGGGAGAGATACTCTATGGTTGAAAATTACATACGGGTTTTCCGTTTTTGAGATTTGGAGCAACGCGCCCTCAACATACCCGGAACTGAGGTCGAGAATAATTGATATTTCATCGGAGGATTTATTCATGAAGGAAAACATGCAAATAAGTATACCACACTGGGAAAAGCGTGTAACAGAAGGACGCACCCTCTCTTATGTTACATGTTGTGTGTTACATGCTATATAATGACGGCTTTGATGCGTCTCACCCCCTGCGATACCGCCTCTTCTTTAACGATTTTGAATTTCCACTTTCCCTCTGCCCCAGCGAGTTCGCTCGTGTTCTTGACATGTGGTCCTCCGCAGAATTCTTTTGAAATTGGATTCCCCTTTTCATCTTCGATGAAGTAGACAGAAACCTTGTCGGGATATTTTGCTCCAAACTCCATTTCAGCTCCAAGTTTTTTTGCCTCATCGAGAGACATTTCCCTTCGGACGACAGCAAGTCTCCTTTGAATCCAGTTGTTTACCGTTTCCTCGACTTTTTTCTTCTCCTCATCGCTAAGTTTTCTTTCAAATGAAAAATCAATCCGAAGTCGCTCCTCTGTGATATTGCTTCCCCGCTGTTTTACATTTTTCCCTAGAACGCTTTGCAATGCCGCGAGCAAAAGATGGTGAGCCGTGTGAAGCCGGACAGTATGCTCGTTATGGTCAGCTAACCCTCCTTTAAACTTTTTTTCCGCGCCAGCTCGTGAAAGTTCTTGATGTTTCTTAAAAGCTTCCTCAAATCCCTTAACGTCAACTTTTTTCTTTTTTTCTTTGGCGAGCTCGATGGTCATATCGATAGGCAAACCATATGAAGAAAAAAGATTGAATGCGTGTGTTCCCGAGATCACATCTCCTTTCTCCGAAATCTTTTCAAATTCTTTTATTCCCAGGAGTACTGCTTCAGCAAATTTGGATGATTCTTCCACCAAAACATTCTGTATTCTTTCTTTCATCGAAACTAGTTCAGGATATGCCTGTTCATACATCGTTGTAAGCGCATCAACGTAAGCAGAAATTCTTTTTTCATCAAGTTTTCTGTCGCTCGTGTTTATTATTGCTCTTCGAATTAATCTGCGGAGAATATACCCTCGGTCGGTGTTCGATGGGATTACCCCGTCAGCAATGAGAAAAACGCTCGCTCGAAGATGGTCTGCAATAATTCTTTTATTGCGTAGAGTATTGTCCGCTTTTTTCATGAGATCTAAAACTGGCAACAGAAGATCTGTGTCAAATATGTTGTCTTTCCTTTGCATAACCATCGCCAACCGCTCAAATCCCGCCCCGGTGTCCACATTCTTCTGCTTGAGTTTGCCGACAATCTTACCTTCAACCTTTTCAAATTCCATGAAGACGTCGTTCCAAATTTCAACAACTTTCTGTTCTTCGTCAGCTTTCGCAAACGCTTCCGGAGACAAGTCGCCCAATCCTTCCTCTGTTATGTCATAAAACATTTCCGAGCAGGGACCGCTTGGACCTGTCCAGTCATCTTTACCTTTCACGGCCGGCCACCAATTACTCGATGCATCTTTGAAATAAATCCTATTTTTTGGAATTCCAGCTTCCTCCCAGATTTTTGCCGATTCAATATCCTTTTCAGCATTTTTGTCGCCCGCAAAAACGGTAATATACAGGCGTTTCGGATCAAGTCCAAGTCCTTCTTTTTTTTCCGTCAAAAATTCATAGCTCCAAGTGATTGCTTCTTTTTTGAAATAGTCGCCAAGTGACCAGTTGCCGAGCATCTCAAAAAAAGTCCCGTGCGTCTTATCTCCAACATCATCAATATCAATCGTGCGCAGGCATTTCTGAACACCTGCGATCCGTCTTCCTTTCGGATGAGGTTTGCCCAACAAATACGGAATAAGAGGCTGCATTCCTGCAGTATTAAAAAGAGTAGGATTTGTAATACCCTTTTCATCAGTTGTGACAAGGGAAGCAGAAGAAATAATCGCATGCCCGCGCTTGCGAAAAAATTCGAGGAATCTCTCGCGGATTTCGGAGGAGTTCATACAGAAAGTGTAGCAGAAATGCGCGACATTTCAACGATTTGCATGAGAGTAAATACTGTGATATAGTACATTTAGCTTATGAACGCCATTATGAAAAGTTCGTCGCCAAAACGACGCAGTCATCTGGAGAGCAACATTAAGGGTCGGAGAATGGAGAGTCTTTTTGAAAAGCTGACGAGAGAGCTCATGGCGGGAGGACGACTTTTGCCATGGATAGCTCGCCTCGATAGAGCAAATCCTAATGAAGATTTGTACGAGGGTACGGATTTCAAAATCAAAGCCATCAAAGAAAACGGAGAAGGCAAATCGTTTTTCACGATACGGATCGATGTCAAAAGCTCTGAATGGCAAGTCGGAATATTCCAGAGCGAACATCCTGACTCAAGGGTGCATGCAATCAGAATCGACTGGTCTACAACTCTCGAAGATGTGAGAGTGATGCTGGATGGAATCTATCTCCAAGTTCTTCCAAAGCCCCCTCCGCAAACAGCCTGAACGATCCGGCTGTTTTTTTATATCTATAATTGATTAACACTGGATGGTAATCATTCCAGTGTGATGCAATTTATTTCCTTTATTTTTTCGAGTGCCACTTGTCCTCCTTCGCATGGCTTCGGCCGTCGGCTCGACGAAGTCAGCCTTTGGCCAGACGCAGTCGGCGGGACAAGTCGGCAATGCCTATCTTCTATACTTTTTTGATTTCCATTTATCAGCAATTCTTACTCGAGTCAGACTTCGTTCTAGTTCGGACTCAAAGTGTTCATAGTCAACGTGTTCTTTATTTTCCATTTTCTTTTTGAGTTCCGAGGCACGTGCTTTTGCTTTTTCAATTTCGACGAGAGATATAGACGATACATGTTCGGCAAAATCCGCAAGAACTGCAACTTGAGTCGTGTTGTCTTCCCCATTTTTGACCTCCACAAATCCCCCTGCAACTGCAAAAGGCACCGGCTCCCCGTTTGCAACCGCCACGATATCTCCCGAGGACAGTCCGACGATAATCGGAATGTGATTCGGCAAAATGGTTATTTCACCTTCGGATGCAGGCAAAGTAACCTGATCCACCATTTCTTCCAAAATGAGCTTTTCAGGAGTGATGATTTTGAGATTGAGTTGGGGCATTGGGATAGCTGTTAGGTGTTAGGTGTTAGGTGTTAGTTTGAAAATTTACTTTTCAAAATTCTCTCGGGAAAGTTTTGACTGCCGCAAAATAGAGCTAAATGTGCCAGACGGAATTTGTTTTCTATTTGCGGGTACGATAACAGTGAGCTTTCTTACAATGTGAAAAAATTTCGCGTGACTTCCTTTTTGTGACACAAACGCAAAGCCTTTATTCTCAAGAACTTTTACGATTTCACGTGATGAAAACAGTTTAGGCATGCTGAAAAGAGGTTTCCGCGAGAGAAAGCGAGGTAACCTCGGGGATTGAAGGAGTTTTTATGTCTTCAAAATAAAGCTCGATAGCTTCTTTGATATTAGCGAGAGCTTCTTTGCGCGTCTTGCCAAAACTTGAAATATCAACGTTAAGGCACTGGGCAACATAAAACTTTCCTTCTTTCCAAACGACATTTTTTAGTCGGACTGTTTTCATATTTCAATACTACAAAAAAAGTGTCGGCAAATCAAGCGACCCAAAGAGATATCCTGATCCACCATTTCTTCCAAAATGAGGCGTTCAGGAGTGATGATTTTTAAGTTGAGTTGAGGCATTTGAAGATAGCTGTTAGCTATTAGGTGTAAGTAAAAAAATCGGAGCTCAATTTTTTTGCAATCTCTTCAGCTTTTTCTTCAGGAATATGGACCGTATGCAATGTCCATTGTTTTAGCCACGGTGTTTTGTGTTTTTCTACGACTTTTGATACCCTTGTACCAATTACAAAAACCTGTGCGCATACAGATTTATCGGAAAGACTTTCTTCAATAATCACGCCTTTGTAATTCATGTCTTCCTAACACCTAAAACCTCACAGCTAACACCTGCCTTAAGAGCTCCTTTCCATTCCTCGTCCGTCGCGGACTCGTCAGGACGCGGGTATTGATTACAACGCGCCGCGCATATAAAACTCCCCTTCCGCCTTGTCGTCATGCTTGCCGTCCAAAATTTCTTTGAACGAGCGGATGGTTTCGGCTAGGGGAACATACGTTCCTTTTGAGCCGGTAAATTGTTCCGCCACGAAGAATGGCTGGGAGAGGAATTTTTGGAGTTTGCGCGCACGTGTAACAAGCGCGCGATCGTCTTCGGAAAGTTCCTCCATGCCGAGGATTGCAATGATGTCCTGCAAGTCTTTGTATCTCTGAAGCACGCGCTGAACTTCCCTGGCGACAGTATAGTGCTCAATTCCTACGATATTTGGGTCCAAAATAGTGGATGAGGAGTCGAGAGGGTCCACAGCAGGGTAAATTCCCATCTCAGTAAGCGAACGGTTCAAGACAACAGTTGAGTCCAAGTGTGAAAATGTCGTGGCTGGAGCCGGGTCGGTTAAGTCGTCTGCTGGCACGTACACCGCCTGCACAGAAGTGACAGAACCTTTATCGGTCGAAGTAATTCGCTCCTGCATGTTTCCCATTTCTGTCGCCAATGTCGGCTGATATCCCACCGCAGAAGGAATTCTGCCCAGAAGCGCGGACACTTCCGAGCCAGCTTGGGTAAATCGAAAAATGTTGTCGATAAAGAAAAGCACATCCTTGCCCTCCACATCACGAAAATGTTCCGCCATCGTTAGTCCCGAAAGAGCCACGCGCATACGTGCTCCGGGTGGCTCATTCATCTGACCAAAAACCATGGCCACTTTGTCCAAGACTTTAGACTCTTTCATTTCATGGTAGAGGTCGTTGCCTTCTCGAGTTCTTTCTCCGACTCCGGCGAACACAGAATACCCTCCGTGATTTGATGCAATGTTATGAATCAATTCCTGAATAACCACAGTCTTCCCCACTCCCGCTCCTCCAAAAAGTCCCACCTTTCCACCTTTCAACACCGGACAAATGAGGTCAATAACTTTGATTCCAGTTTCAAGAATTTCCACCTTCGTGGCCTGCGCTACATACGCTGGAGCTTTTCGATGGATAGGAGAAATTGTACCAGTGACTGCAATGCCGTCATCAATCGTCTGTCCTAGAACATCAAAAATCCTCCCTAGAGTATGCTTCCCAACCGGCACGGAGATAGGCGCTTTTGTATCGGTAACTTCCATTCCACGGGACAGCCCGTCAGTAGTGTCCATTGCAATCGCTCGCACAGTATTTCCCCCGATATGCTGTTCGGTCTCAAGAGTGAGCATCTTGCTCCCGTTCATCACGGTAAGCGCGCTATAAATATCCGGCACGTGATCCTCAAATTGGACATCCACCACTGGTCCGATTACTCGCTTGATAGTTCCTTTCATAAATTATTGAATAATTATGTTTCTCGGCTTTTAACTTTACACTTTATACTTTACACTTTCAACTTATGCTGGCCATTCCCGCACTAATTTCTGAAATCTCCTGCGTGATTCCCGACTGCCGTGCCTTGTTGAATACGAGAGTCAGATCATCAATCATCTCTCCCGCGGCTTCGCTTGCGTTTTTCATGGCAACCATTCTTGAAGACTGCTCTGAAGCGTTCGACTCAAGAAGCATCTGATAAATTTGCATTCTCGAAATTTTTTCAGCGAGCGAGCCTAAGAGTGCGTTTCTGTCGCCTTCGATAAGGTAATCAATTTTGGGAACAATTGACATTTGACCATTGACTTTTGACTTTTGACTCTGGTCAAGTGTCAAAGTCAGATTGTCAATAGTTTCCCTAAGTTCGGCCTTCGATACCGGAAGAATCTGCTTCACGTTCGCTCTCTGGGTCATGGCGGAGACAAAATCGGTATATGCCACGAGAACTCTATCATAATGCCCCGCGCTGTATTCGTCGAGTGCGAGCTTGGAAATTGCCGAAATATCCGAAAGTGAAATGTTCGCAGGTAAATCGGTAAAAGTCGCAATAATGTTTTGACCAATCCGACGCATGGCGACATCACCCTTTTTTCCGACTGATACAATGTCTATTTTAGCTACCCCGTTCTCACTCTTAAGAAGAGCGAGAGTTTTTTTAATCACTTGAGCATTGTATGAGCCACATAAACCGCGGTTTGAGGAGATGAGAATCAAAAGAATTTTTCCCGAGTTTTTCAACCCGCCTTCGCTCGAGCTACGGCGTGGCGAAGCGAAAAGCGGATGGTTAATTTCCTCGACATTTTTTGAAATCGAAGTCAAAACCTCCCATGAATATTCTGCGTAAAGACGCGATGCCAATGTCGATGCCACCGCTCTCTTCATCTTCGAAGCCGCCACCAATTCCATCGCCTTGGTGATCTTCTTGGTGCTTTTGACCGATTTTATTCGGCGTTTGATTTCTTTGGTACCCTGCATGAAGTTAAAGTTATAAAGTGGAAAGTGACAGAATTCCTATTCTGTCATCCCCGCGAATGCGGGGATCCAGTTAAAAGTGGGAAAAATTACTTTGTGAATTTGAAGGTTGAAATTATTTCCTGAACTATTGATATAGTTTTTGGATCATTTTCTGGTGCTGACAAAAAATATCCTCCTTGTGGCAATGGAATATATGTTATATACCTGTCTATCGAACTGACTTCTGTCCATTTATATACTTTTCTACCATCAACTTTAATTTCCTCAAAACTTCCTCCATATCGATCCCTAAAAATATCCTCTACCCCAGCATTAGCATCCCCAAAACCTGAATCTTTCCAGTCATCGCGTATTCCTTGTATGCAAACATCATCGCAATAATGCACTCCAAAGTCAGCACCGTTAGGTCCGCCCAATAATCCACTTTCTTTTAACTCTTTTTGCGCTTGTTTTTCCGCTTTTGAACTCCAAACCGCAACACCCCCATCATATATATCATTATTTTCTATAATCCAATCTTTGGGATATTTAAATTCAAATCCATATTGTTCATTTTTGTATGTTTTCCAGTCTTTAGTTTCGTTATCAGTTTGATTTTGATCAGCAATGACATTCTGAGTTGGAGAAGGTGTTACATCTGTTTTTTGAGAAATTTTATACGCCATAAAACCTCCACCTAGAATAACGGCGACAATGAGAGCAATGATAAGAGGAGCGATCCCTTTTTTATAATTCATATTTTACTATTTAAAACTTATAAACCTACATTTTAAAACTACTTTTAAATTCTCCAATCGCCTTTTTCAACTCCGCCTCTCCTACATCTGTTCACATTTTTGTGAATAATTTATTTAATTAAAAAATTGCAGAAGTGCTTCAGTGTCCAACTCGGCTTGAAAAATAATCGATTTTATTGTTTTTGGAGCTAAAACTCTATTATGTTGCGGAATGACAACACGTAAATGAGTTTTGATTGAATGGCGCAAATGAACATGGCTTCCCCTGGTGTGATGCAAATAAAACCCGGCTTCCAGCAAAATCGGAATAATTTGTTTGGCAGTCAATCGCTTCAGCCGGGGCATAGAAATTTAAAATGAAACTGATAGCCGTAAACTCGCAATATCTCCTTCAACCGGCACTTTTTGGCGATCTACTTTTAATCCCTCCAAATAGCATTGAATGGCTTCTGTTGCCATCTTTTTTGCATCGTCAAGATTTTTGCCTTCGGTTACAAGGCCGGGAAGCGAAGGCACTACTACCGTATAACCATCATGCTCATTTCGCTCAAAAACAGCAGTAAAATTGTAGATCTTCTTTTTCATTTTCCCATTATGACTCATTATTTACAGAAAATCAAACTATTTTAGCCGCCACCAATTCCATCGCCTTGGTGATCTTCTTGGTGCTTTTGACCGATTTTATTCGGCGTTTGATTTCTTTGGTACCCTGCATGAAGTTAAAGTTATAAAGTGGAAAGTGACAGAATTCCTATTCTGTCATCCCCGCGAATGCGGGGATCCAGTTAAAAGTGGGAAAAATTACTTTGTGAATTTGAAGGTTGAAAGAATTTGATCCAATATTTGCTCATGTTTACTTATTGCGTCATGTTGAGCTTGAGTTTGCGCAGGAGTTGCATCGTTTTTCCCGGTATTTATATAACCCTCATAGCCGACTTCGTGCCAATGGACATGGGAATTGACGATGTAACAATAGTTATCGTGAATCGCGCGATACTGACTTTCCACACCTCTCACTCCACCCATCGCAGCATCTCCTACCTTATCGCTGAAAATTGAAAATGTATTGCCATTGATTACTTTTGTGAGAGTGCTCGTGTGCGGTTGGTCTCCATAATCTTTAGTTAGACAAACGCTCAAATTATAAGGGGTATTGTCCGCATTTACTTCAAAAGATGAATCATCAATATAATTTTCCTTTGCTCCCACATCGGAAATTTTTGTAATCTGATATTCGTAAAAACCCTGTTTTTCGATCTTATCGTCTAATTGATATTCGGACGGATATTGAAATTCAAATCCATATTTTTCATTTTTATATATTTTCCAATCAGCCATATCTACCGAAGTGACAAGATTCTTATCAGTTTTACTGAAATAAGGAAACTTATCAACATAACAGTTTTCCGCGACTCTATCATTGTAACAAGTGATAAAAGCGACCGTCTTTAGACCGTATATTCCTACAATCACAACGGCCACCGCTATAACAACCCCCCAAATAATCTTTTTATTCATAATCTTTTTCTTATCTTCTCTAACTTACTAATATACTAATTTACATCTTAAAACTTCCCTTAAATTCCCCAATCGCTTTCTTCAACTCCGCCTCTCCCGCGTCCGTCCACATTTTGGTTTCGCGAATGTCTTTGAAGAATTTTTTTGCGTGAGTTTCGGTGTAGTCAATCAACCCTCCCTCAAATTCCTTTATTTTCGCCACCGGAACTTCGTCCATGAAGCCCTTGGTGAGAGCGTAGAGCGTTACTATTTGATGCTCGACTTTGACGGGAGCATACTGTGGCTGTTTCAAAACTTCCACCGCGCGCTTGCCTCGTTCAAGCTGTTTCTTTGTTGACTCATCGAGGTCCGAGCCAAATTGAGCAAATGCTTCGAGCTCACGGAATTGCGCCAAGTCTAGCTTCAAAGTTCCCGCAATTTTCTTCATGGCTTTGATTTGCGCGGAAGAGCCCACTCTGGAAACCGAGGCTCCGACGTTCACCGCTGGCCGAATTCCTTTGTAAAAAAGGTCTGTTTCCAAGAAAATCTGCCCGTCGGTGATTGAAATTACGTTCGTTGGTATGTACGCAGAAATATCTCCCGCTTGGGTTTCGATAATCGGAAGCGCGGTGATAGAACCGCCTCCGTATTTCGCATTTCTTCGGCAAGCTCGCTCAAGCAAGCGAGAGTGAAGGTAAAAAACATCTCCCGGATATGCTTCTCGACCCGGCGGTCGGCGGAGCAAAAGTGAAATTTCGCGGTAGCTCACGGCGTGCTTTGAAAGGTCATCGTAAATAATGAGCACATCTTTTCCCTGCTCCATGAAATATTCTGCGATGGCCACTCCGGAATAAGGCGCGATATAAGAAAGTGGAGCGGGCTCCGATGAGCCGGCACTAACAACAATCGTATAGTTCATCGCTCCGCCTGCCTCGAGTCGAGCAACAAGTTTTCGAAGTTTTGAATCTTTCTGACCGATGGAAACGTAAACGCAAATTAGGTTCTGTCCTTTTTGATTCAAAATAGTGTCAATTGCAATCGCGGTTTTTCCCGTTTGGCGGTCTCCGATTAAAAGCTCCCGCTGGCCACGACCGATTGGAATTAAGGCGTCAATGGCTTTGATTCCGGTTTGGACCGGCTCTGAAACACCTTGTCTGGTCACAACCCCGGGTGCTACTTTCTCTATTGGATTCGACTTCTCTGTTTTGACCGCGCCCTTGCCGTCAATAGGTTCTCCCAAAGCATTGAGCACCCTTCCTATCTGCGCGTTCCCGACAGGCACTTCCAATATTTTCCCCGTGGCCTTGACCTCATCCCCTTCTTTTATTTTTGAAAATTCTCCAAGAATAATCACACCAACCGCGTCTTCTTCGAGATTCAGTACCACCCCAGTTTCCCCATTTGGAAATGTCACCATCTCGGATGCTTTTACATCGGAGAGACCCGAAACTTTTGCGATACCGTCAAAAACCTCGAGGACGTGCCCAATCTTTTCCGCCTTGATTTCAGATTGAAATTTCTCTATTTGCTGTTTTAAGTTTTCTACTATTGTATTTTTCATGCTTGTAAAAGATAATTCGAAAGCTGGCTCATTTTATTTTTTATTGAAAGGTCTATCACTTCATCTTCCGCCTCTATTTTCAATCCCCCGAGGAGCGACGGGTCTTCCTCGAGATCGAGGAGGATGTGCTCCGCTCCATAGCGTTTTTTGAGCACTTCCTCTAATTCGTGGCTCATTTTTTGGGAAAGAGCAACGGAACTTGCAACTTTTGCCCGCACGACCCCAGTATCTTCGTCTTCAAATTTTTGAATAAAATGTAAAATTTCGGACGATTTCGAAATCAAATTGTTTATCGATAAAAAATTTCGGGCATTGAAAAGTGCGTGGTCGAGCTCTTCCCCGCTTTTGCCCTTCGCGGATTCGTATATCGCCTGTGCCACATTTTTTGGAGATAGCTTCATCATATTACATCATTTCACATTTTCTATTTCTTTTACGTCCGAGGCCAGAAGTTTCTTTGTTGCCTCCATCGCGAGCTCAACAATCTCCCTCCTTGCCTCTTCGACCATTTTTGTCTTTTCCGCTTCGAGTGATTTCTTTCCGGATGAAATCATGCTTGCCACTTCTGTTTTGGCGCTTTCCATCATCTCATTTTTCTTGGCTTCGGCATCTTTTTTTCCTTTTTGAAAGATGGCCTGGGCTTCTCCACGGGCTTTTATCATCGAGTCTTCATATTCTTTCGTCGTTCGCGTCATCATCTCGGCATTCGATTTCGCATCTTCAATACCCTTTCCAATTTTTAAGGACCGTTCCGCCATAAGTTTGTTCAGAGGTTTGAGCGCAAAAAAGTAGAGAACCGCAAGTACGATGGCGAAGTTGACCGCCTGAGCGATGATGATTTTCCAGTCTATGTGAAATGTGGAAATGATTGAGTCCATGAGTTAATCAAACTACGAATAGGTACGAAAGTACGAATAAAACCGGAAGGCAACCGGAAACCGATTAAATTACTTCAGATGCGAGGCGCCAGTGAGTATTGTGACTTAAATGTAGTTTAGATACTACATTGCGGGAACAAACGGAGCTGGCAACGAAGCAGATGAGGTGATTTTATCGGTTTTATATTGAGAATGCGATGACGAGCGCGTATATCGCAATGGCTTCAGCGAACGCTGACGCAATAAGCATCGGCACCAGAATTTTTCCCGTTGCTTCAGGGTTTCTGCCGATAGATTCCATAGCTTTTGCCCCGATGAGTCCGATTCCAATACCTGGACCGAGGGCGCCGAGTCCGATTGCTAGTGCTTTGGCAAGTGAGTCTAAATCCATATTATATAACTTTCATATTTGGCCTAATTTATCGTTGCTTCGTTCGTTCGCTCCCGTGCTGTAGGTAACTACAGCTTGGTCACGAGCCTCACTCGCGCCTCAAATTATTCTCAAATCTGAAAGTTCTATTATTTTTTATTAATAATTATTTGACCTTTGTCTTCCGGCATCTTTAACATAAAAATTCCGAAAGACACATTTCAAACTACGTTTGGAGAGCCTCCTTTTCTGCAGGACTCTCGTGTTCCTCGTGATCTTGAGAGGCAATAGTGAAATACACAAGGAGAAGAATCGAAAAAATGAGTGCCTGAATCAGACCTACGAAAATTTCCAAAAAAAGAAATGGAATCGGCAACACGTATGCGAGTATCGCGCCCATTGCCATAAGGAGCACTTCTCCGGCAAATATATTTCCAAAAAGACGGAATGAGAGCGACGCGACCTTGGCAAATTCGCCGATAAGCTCGAGAAGACCGACAAAAAATGTGACCGGAGCCACAACCAAGACAGACGGCTCTTTGCGAACCTTTACGAAAATCTGTCCAAGCGATTTCAGGTTAACATATTTATTGAAAGTTTTCCATATTCCAATCGATACAATGCCGAATACGTTGGCGCCGAAAACCGCCATAATGGCGAGGGCAATAGTGGTATTGATATCGGCTGTCCCGCTCCGAAGAAACGGAATAAATGCCAGCCCATGAGAGCCTTTTTCCAGAATGCCAAACCCTCCGAGAGGCAGAAGTCCTAGCCAGTTATTGACGAGAATAAAAAGAAAGGCGGAAAAAGCAAGAGGAAAAATCTTGAGAGAAATTTTTCGGCTGTTTGTAACCTGGTCGCAAAGCGAGAGTGCTCCTTCCAAAATTGCCTCGAAAACATTCTGCAGGCCTCTCGGCACTTCCCGAAGCGTTCTTCGTAAAGCGACCGCAAGAAATGTAATCAAAAGAACTGCTACAAAGCTCGTGAGAAGAGCGTTCGTGATTGGAAAAGTACCAATATGTCCGATAGGCTCCGCAAAAAGCGTGACCTCGTGCTTGACTTCCATTCCCGTGGAATCAATAGCTACTTCTGTGGATTCAAGTGTTTGTGGAATCTCCGTTTGTGTTGTTGTTGCCATCTTTTTTCTCTGAAAGCTCTTTGTTAATTTTCCGAATATACTTTGTTACGGTGCGCACAATGCCAAATGACGAAATTAAAAATCCAATTCCCGTAAGTGAGAGAAAAATCCATGGTTTCGTCCCGAACTTCGCGTCCAGAATTTTGCCTATAATCAAAGCTCCCACAATTGGCACAACCACCCACGCTGACACCTGACCGAATACCTCTAAAGCAGGTCCCCACCATAGGTTGTTTTTATTGCCTTTTTCTTCCATGATTGTGCTCCCGATTAGACTAAAGTATAGAAAAAAAATCGTTTTTTCGCAAGAATTGGCTCTTGTGCGCGAAAATGGTTAACTTGGCACAGAAAATTAGAGAACCAGAGAATCCTGTTTATTCCACCATTCGCGCGAATGGTGGAATAAACTTCTCCAACAACATCTATCTAATTTCAGTCATACATAGACACGCTCTGTCTAGAGTGGTACTATAAAAAAAGTGAAGTCGTTCTTTGACGATGGAACTTGATTCAACAAATTTCAACCTCAAAATCACAACCAGAATGAAAAAACTGATTAGCCGGATGAGTGCAGTTGGACCACTTTTTCTTTTACTTACGCTGTCCTCGGCCTTGATATTTATCGCAGGAATCAACGCTACGATTTTCGGAAAGACCGAAGAGTGGAGGGTGATTGGATTTTTCGCCACCTATTTGGGTTCCATGTTGCTCTATGGGGCAAGGGTCTCCTTTAAAAGTTTCGAGGTGAACAGACGGAACTTAATCTCAATTTTGGTCAGGGGTTCATTATTGGCCATTTTGGGTGCAGCAATTTGGTCAATTGGGATCAGGCAGCCATGGAAAAGTTTCGCAATAGTCACTTTAGCTTTCGGAGGAACAGTGGCCTTAGCCTCTTTATTATCCTTGCTAACGGACTTGCTATCAAAAAAGAATAAGCAGGGTCCGCAAAGCAATTCGGAATGAATTTTCAACCTGCCAAACGCGAGACCCGCTTCGGTGGGTTTTTTATTGAATCGAAGCAACGTGGATGGTCGTGAAATTGATTGGACGTAAATCTATCCTACTTTTATTTGTTCCAGCAAATAAAAGTTGAGTAACCGTGTTAGAATGTTTGTATTGCGACATAGGTTATGTCACGATAGAGATATTATTATGGTTTTGTAATTAATTTTATTTTAAATTTATGAATTTTGATCAACCACAAGTAGAAAAACAAATTGATAAGGAACAAGCTATAAAAGAATTTAAGGAAATTTTTAAGTCTGCCAAAGACGATGTTGATGCATTATATATTCTTAATGCTACTGGTCCTCTCTATGATAGTGGATCTATTAACTCGGATCTTGTTACAAACGGTATAGAGAATACTAAGGTAATGCTTAGGCGAGTAAAAGAGTTTGAGGTTACATATGGGGTGGATTTACAACTTAAAGGAGACATAATGTCTTTGCAGGCTTCTCTGGACAGTCGTGGTAGTTTCGGAGCTGGTAGTAAATCACGAGAATTGGTTGCGAAAATCAGGAGTATGGAAGATGGTAGTTTTCTAAAATAACCAAGAATACTTCTTACTTAAATCCTTGCTAAAATTAATACTGCCAACATGGTTACCTTCAGTATTGTGATATTACTCACGTTGCTTGTTACTTACCATGATATGGTAAAACTTTTTTAAAATGAATCTCGCCTAGCGGACGGTACGCGAGATGATTTCGCTATATCATATTCAAAAAATAAACCTTATTCACAGAGTTCGAGGAGCCAAAATCAAAAAAGGAACTTGATAGAATAGTGCCCTTTCTACCCTTTAAAAGGGTAAATAGTTTTCTTCGCAAATTTTTTATATTGGTCGCCAAGAACTGAGAAATCTTTTTTGAGAGTTTCCAAAAGATGCTGATTGTAGATTGCGGCGGCAGGGTGGTAGAGGGCGACGATTTTGATTGCGCCGTAGGACGCTTCTGCTTCGTATGCTTTGCCGTGAGCTTGGGAAATGGGTTCAAGCTCAAGTTCCTTGTCGAATTTTTTCATGATATAGCCCATTGAATATCGGCCAAGCGTGGCAATGATTTCAGGCTGAATGATATTTATCTGTCTATCCAAAAATGGCCCGTACAATTCAATTTCATTTGGCAGAGGATCACGATTTTCTTGGGGACGATCTTTAACAATGTTTGTGATGTACACTTCAGCTCGTGGAATTCCCGCAGATAACAAAAGAGAGTCTAAAATCTTACCTGCCGCTCCACAGAAAGGTTTTCCCGTCTTTGCTTCGTTTCGGCCGGGCGCTTCGCCCACAAACATTATTTTTGACTCATGGCTCCCCTCTCCGATTACCGGAAAATAGTTGTTTTCGGTGCGATAGGCAAAGAGAGGCGACTCTTTCAAGTCCAAAACCTCGTCTTTGATTTTTTTCATTTCGTCGATCTTTGACATAGTATTGTTACTCCCGCGGATGAGGGACTCTAGAAATTAATCTGGTTCCCCGCCTTCGCGGGGATGACAGAATATGAATTCTGTCATTTTTTCATTTCGTCGGTCTTTGACATGAACTTAAAACAAAGTGCTCTCTTGGTGATCGTCTGGTTTAACTTTTTTTGTTTTTGGAATGTCTCTCTCCGCTGATTTTGCTTCAGACGAATTTTTTTCGAATACTATCTCGATGGCAACACCCGCCGACTGGCGGTAACTGCAATAATCACAGTCCGTGCTCTCCTTGGGCAAGATGTCGCTTACTAAACACTTTTTAATATCTCCCAACGTTTTTTCAACCCATTTATCGCTTCCAGTATAGGGAATGACGGACACATCGAATTCAAGCTTTCCGTCAAAAGCAACTCTATCCGTTTTTCCGTTTGCATAGACAAAATAACCGAGATCATCAACTTTGAAACCATTCTGTCGAAAGAGCCATTGATACACTTCCATCTGGCGTTTGTATCCGTCCTGCCAGAGAGCATCCAAACTCACTTCACCGTCCTTGCTCGTGGCTTTGTAGTCGACAACGATGAGTTCTCCGGAAGGCTTGACCCAAACGTCATCAACTCCCCCGCGCACAAAAAGATTGGTTGGCTTATGAAGAATACTCACGCCGTGTCGCAAAGAATCTCTCCAGTCTTCCATCTGTGGATGGCTGAAGGGAACTGCGTCAATTTTGTATTGCTTCATCAAAGGATGCGCCGTCTTTTTTGCCCGATGGATGTCAAACTCTTTTTTCAAAAGTTTGTCCACCGCGCTGTTTAGGGTAAAGGGAAAACCTGGAGGACGGGCGACACCGAGCTTGTTGTCAATGTAGAAGCATCTCGCGCATTCCAAAAAGAGGTCGATCTTGGAACGGGAGAGCTTCCAGTTCGGACCGCCATAATTCCAGTCAGGTTTTCTGTTTGGTTTATAATAGAGGGACATAAGAAAAAAGTTGAAAGTGAAAAGTTAAAAGTAAAAAGTAAAAAGTTTGAAGAATCGGAAGAATGAAGAACAAAGAGAAGAAAATGCTAGTTAAACAAATAAACTTTTGGCTTCGTCAAGAACGTCTTTTTCTTCCTTTCTCCCGAGTTGCAGAAATGAAAGAACGCTCGGGTTTGAAACAATAGTCTTGCAAAGCACGATGCCTTTTGTAAAAAGTTCCTGTTTCTGCGAACTGGTAAGAGTCGTGAGACAGGTGAGAGGATGAAGTTTCTCTTCTTCAATCACGCTCTCGAGATTTTCTTTGTCCGGATAGTTCCACCCCATCATCGAAAGCCTCGTACAGCTTCCGTACTGAATGGCGGAAGAGGTGAATTTAGTATTGGTGATAAGAAAACCGTCCGTGAGACGCCTTTCTTTATTGCCAATAAAAAAAGATACTTTCGCTAGGTCTTCCATTCTGGCTTTTACATATAAAGCAATCTTGAGATCAGTCTTGAACCCCGGCTCGTTGTGAAATTTCACTTCTGCAAAGAGAAGCCGGTCGTCTTTCCACGCGATGACATCGACTTCATGTTCCACACAATGACCTTTCATGATTTTACCGGTTTCGACACTCCAACCTCTCGCTTTAAATATCTCTCCCACATAATCTTCAAAAGGGAATCCGGAAGGGCCAAAGCCGAGAAGCGCGCGTCGAAGGGAGTACCTTGCGGCAGATGGCCTGTGTTGCTTCTCGAGAAGCATGAAAGCATGCCGATAGATATCGGTAGTCGACATGTCATCCATGAGTTCCGACTGAACGTGACTGACCACTTCCCGAATAAGCTCATCATGAGCGCCCGCTCGCTTAAGCGAGTTCACAAGCTTCTCCTGGTCGAAAAATTCTTTTTCCCCGTCGGCTTTCAGGATTCTGATTTTTGGGCTGGTGTTTTCCATAATGACAGATACTAATATACAAATGGCTACGAATAATTAGGAATAAAGAATAGAAGACTGCACTTTGCCATCAAAGCGAGCCATTCATTTTTTGGAGAGTCGCGAATGGCAGATTGAACATCAAGGAGGCGAATAGGAAAATTCAATTGTTTGAGGAGCAGTCCCGTGCGACGAGTCTTGGATTTTCCGTAAATGAGCCGACTATGATGTTCCTCTGCCGAAGCGTCCTCTCTCCAAAAAAATGAATGGCGAGCGGCCTCTATCCTTTGATATCAATCTCAAACGTATCCAGATTCTCCCCTTCCGGAACTTCAAAGATATTCAGTATAAGCGGTGAGCCATTCAACGTTCCGCTAACCGTTGCATCTTTGGACATCGTAATGCTTGTCTTCCATCTTCTCGCGCTCACAATCTGCTTGCAAACTTCAGTCGTATTCGTTGAAGTGAAGACCAAAGATATTTTGTTCGCTTCCGTCGCATTTTTTTGAGCTTCTGCTTCCACAAGGTCGCAGGGAGTGGGAAGGCTGATCTCTCCGGCAAAGGTATGAATGCCGTTTTTGAACTGGTGTTTTACGTCAATGGTTTGGGCTGTCGTTTCCTCTCCGCGAGTAGATTCAAGAGCGGGGTTAAATACTTCTGTTTTATGGTTCGCCCGATACGAATAATAAAACCCTCCGGCAATCAGGGCAACCGCAAGGACTGCGAGCACGATTGCCACGATTTTTTTATTATTATTTTCTTCCATGGATAGTGTATTGTTAGGTAAATAAAGTCAATTGCTAGTTCCTTCCGTATGGGTTGATTATAGCACAAGGTGGGGAAAGATTTGTAACATATAGCATGTAACATGTAACGTCTCACGGGAAAAACTGGGAATCATTTTTTCTTACGATATTCGTTATACGCTACACAATCACTCCCCCTCCCAAGCAGACCTCGCCATCATAAAGCACGAGAGACTGACCTGCCGATACCGCCTGTTGTTTTTCGAAAAAAACGACGGAGAATGTGTTGCCTGATTGCATCACTCGACACTTTGCGAGTTCCTGCCGATACCGGATTCTAGCTCTATATTCTTTCCCTGCCAAGGGCGCCTGCAAAATCCAATTTACATTTTTTAACACTATTTTTTCTTTGTTTCCGGAGCTCGGCGGTTCTCTGTGACCAACAGTAATCGTATTTGCCCTCACATTTTTGCCGACTACATAAAATGGCTCATCATTGGGAGATTTTTCCGTGATGATATATCCGTGCCGTTCGCCTTCCGTGTAAAAAAATGCTCCGTCGTGCTCTCCGATTACTTTTCCCTCGCCACTCAACACTTTTCCTTTCTCGTGTTTCAAGTAGTGGCCGAGAAATTCTCTCATATCCATTTTGCCGATAAAACATAGCCCCTGGCTGTCTTTCTTTTCCGCCGTAGGCAAGGCAAACTGCTTCGCCATTTTTCTCACTTCCGGTTTCGACAAATGTCCTACGGGAAATAGCGTGCGTGATAACTCCCGTTGTGTGAGCGTCCAAAGGAAATAGGATTGATCCTTATTGGAATCACATGCAACATGTAACTTGTAACTTGTAACATCTGAAAGGGGAAAATCTTTTTCTCTTCTCAACTGTTTCGTGTTACGAGTTATATGTTTTGTGACTTGCGCATAGTGCCCAGTAGCAACAAAATCGGCTCCTTTCTTCATTGCAAAATCATAAAATCCGCCAAACTTTATCGCCTTGTTGCACATCACATCCGGGTTCGGAGTTCTGCCCGCTTTATACTCGGCAATCATAGAGTCAATCACATCTTTTTTGTATTCTTTTTCAAGATTGAGCGTAATAAAGGGAATGTCCAAAAGAGCCGCGACTCGCATCGCATCGAGTCGATCTTCTCTCCATGTGCAGTCAATCCAGTCCGGTTGCCAGACCTTAATAAACACGCCGATAACATCGTATCCCTGCTTTTTAAGCATCGCCGCGGAAACCGAACTGTCAACCCCTCCGGACATGCCGACGTATACTTTCTTTTTTACTTTTTTTGTCCTTTTTTCTCCTTGACTTTTCATTAATTCTATTCTAATCTAGAAACTAGAAACAGGCAAATTGTATTGCTCAAAACGGGCAAGTTTGCGCTACGATTTGGAGAAAAATCTATGAGTCAGATAAAGATAATGATGGTGGGAGTGATGATAGGCCTAGTCATTGCTGGAGTCGTGGTCGATATTCGAAATAGAGTGAACGACCAATGGGGTTATCGTCTCTTGGGCGGGCTACTTTGTTTTTTTGCCCTTTTGTTTTTTTCCGTTACTTCCACCGCATTCAACGGGACGGAAGCCCAGGAACAGGTCGCGCCTGCGAGGACAGTCACCGTCCTCCAATTAGAGACAGGTATTTATGAATACCCCGATGTCTGGGAAGTTGGTGGATTTTATGTCATTCCATTACGGCGCGCAGAAGGTCTTCAGCAAATAGAAACCGAAAACGCGGGCACGCCAGAGAGGAGGGGGTGGCACATGCTTGCCTTTTCCACTTTTGTCAAATATGAAATCCCCCCCAGCCAAAACGCGAAGTTGGTCTCATTCACCGGCTTTCTCGAGGTAAAAAAAGACGGAGACAAAAAAATCCTCGCGGTGTACAAACCCCCCACAAGCAAATAGTTCTCTCCAATATCAAGGTCCGACCTTGATATTTTTTTTCGTCCTATCCCCTACCCAATTGAAAATCCTTCTACTATAATAGTGGCAGCTAGGCAAATAGTATGCTCATCGACGAGCAAGTTTGCCACTGAACTTCGGAGAAATTGTTATGTTAGAGTTTTTCAATCTTTTTGGATGTGCTCTCATCATTACTTTGATTCTCATGGTGGCCAGTCGAAAAAGCCCGCCAAAATACAGGATGTATGATTCCGTCGGCGCGGCAAGTATGTTTGTCATCCTTTACGTCGCTTGCAAAGTGATGAACCCGCTTAATCCGAGACAAGAGAGAGCGGCGCTTCCCGGAAATGCAGTCGAGATTGCCAAGCTCGAGGCAGGCGTCTACGAGTACTTGGATCTTTGGGACACGAAGCCATTCCACCTCCTTCCTCTTCGAAAAGTGGTGAGGAATGGAAGCAATGTGACACAAACGGACGACCCGAAACGAGCAAAATGGATTCTGGCCGTCCTTTCGGGAGAAGAGGCAAGACGATACAAGATACCTGCGCCACGCAGTCAGAAAAAAACACCCATAGGGGGCACCCTCGAGGTGAAAGTTGAAAACGGACATAAATGTTTTTCAGTCATCGAATGCCGGTAGCAAGCTACCGGCTTTTTCTTTCTGACTTACTCCCTACTACTTCAAATATTTCTCAATATTTTTCCTGTGCTCCTCAAACGTCTTCGCGTAGCGCATTTCTCCCTCCTTGCCGGAAAGAAAATACCAGTACGCGGTCTCCGTGGGATAGAGAGCCGCCAGAATTGAATCTATTCCCGGATTGGAAATCGGCGTCGGAGGAAAGCCGACATATTTGTAAGTGTTATAAGGCGAATCAACTGTGATATCTTCCGCCTTAACTGTAGCGTGATTTTCGACATTACTATATCGAAACGGAGAATCAACCTGGAGGGCCATGCCGGAGCGCAAACGTTTCCACAATATTCCGGCCACGATTTTTCTGGCCTCCGTCGTTTTCGCCTCTTCCTCAAGAATTGAAGCCATGAGAATCACTTCTCGAAGAGAGTGGGACGATTGGTCAAAATCTTTTTGGAGCGTTTTTATCTTAGCCTCAAAATTAGCCTCCATTGAGGCAATGACATCGTCTGCATTGGCATTTGAAAGAAATTTGTACGTATCGGGAAAAAGATAGCCTTCTTTCTCGTGGGTTTTCTCGAGGAAATCCAGGGGATCAAATTTGAACAAGTGGAGCCGGGCAATCTCGGCAAATTCAAAAAGATTCAAGCCCTCGGGAAACGTAATTTGGAGAGGCACGAGTCCCAATTCTCCTGCAGAAATTCTGCCCGCAACCTCAAAGACAGAAATTGGCTTGTCGAAATAGTAGTCGCCTGCAACGACCTTCCTGTCCCAATTTTTCCAGACCACAAAATTGCGCAGGAGAAATGACGACCTTACAATATGCTTTTCTTTCAAGACGGAAGCAAGTTGGCTTAGGGATTCACCCTTGGTCAAGGTAACCGCGGAATGAGAAGGAAAATCGGAAGGAGGAGAAATCATGAAAAAAAAGAACGCAAGACCTAAAAGAAAAACATACATTACAAAAACGGAACTTTTTTTCCGCTTTGAAATACTTTGGCCTTCGCTCCAGCCACCTTCTGTTTGTGTTTTAACATCTTCCATGAAAAAGTTCTCCGAAATTAAAATTAAATCGGGAGATTTGCGGGAGGCTCTGCCTTCTTAGCCGCAATACGGTCAAATGTGGGCGTCTCAGAAACTTTCCCGGGAAAGTGATAAATAGTAGCGAGTTCCTCGGTGTTCAAAACAAACGGATTCGAAGATTGATGAGGCGCGTGGAAAAACGAACGACGTTTATAGGCTTCTACCACGTGATGATTGCTCCTGTTTTGCCTCATCTCTTTGTAGTCCTGCCATGGATAATTAAATTTATTTGACCACGCATGATGGTTGGGCATAAAACCATTTAAGTGCGGACTGCTGTATGGCTTGAAAAGCGTCCGCAAAATCGGCTCGTATACCTTGCGATACTTTTCTCTTTCTGCGAGATAAATGCCCCGAATTCCGCAATCAAAGGCATTTTTGGCGATGCTTCTCTCAATCGCTTTTATTTTCTCCTTATCACCGGACGTAAGCTTAAATTCGCTGAACTCTTCTCCGTCGTCTTTTCCGTGAGTTTCTTTTTTTGCCTTTTGTTTTATTTTTTCAATCTCCATTTCGGCCTCATGCTGCCAATCCACTTTTTCAAACCATGTTCCGTGCTTTGTCTTTTCCGCCTTGTGAGCACGAATCATTATCTGAATCCACATCTGCTCGCCGGGCCCAAGAGAGCCCAGAGCTTCAATTAAGTTAGTGATTGGGTCCGTCTTGTTTTCTTCCTCCGTCTGCGTGCTCTCCAGGGTAAAATCCAAATAGGTCTTTATCGGATACGGGTCGGGAGCAGAGAGCTCAAAATCGCACGCCCATAGTTTGTATTTTTCCTTGTCGAAGGTAACCATCTTTGCGTAATCCGGCACTTCATGCACTTCTATTCCCGGATATTGCGCATAGAGCTGAGACTCGACAAAATTTTTCCATTTTTCCCAAGTCCAAATAAAAAATTTGACCTGCCCGCCCAATGAGACGATTTCGAGCGAGAACCACGGCCTCACCTTACCTTCCCAGTAACGGTCGATAAAAGTGTGCTCTCCGGTCGTTTGATAGAGGGCGCTTAAAAAAACTTCCATGGCAAGGGGAGTCTTGAGCACCTCTCTCGGAATCTTCAACTCCAAAACGATATTTTTCTGTTCAAGAAAAAATTTCGTCCGAATATAGACAATCCAGAGCTTCCACAAAACTGCTGCCAAAAAAAGAGGCACCCAGAGCGGGTAGAATGATAAAAAAATTTGGAAGCTTTCCATACCAGCTATTTTACCATCTGTTCGCGATTTTGCACATAACACTCGGCACGTTCTTTTGTAGAAACAGAAAATCTGCCCAGCCGCAGATTTTCTTCGTTCCTTACAGGAACTGTACACTCTTCACATTTCGAAGACGAAACATTCAGAGTCTTGCGAAAGCCTGCCCGTACCGAAACGTTACGTTCGGGCGGGCTCCAAGTATTCGCTTTCTCACTCGGCCGATTTTTTGCATAAGAATGCAAAACCATGCAAATCGGCCTGCGAATGTTCTACAAAAGAAGTGCCTCGCTCAATCGTCTAAAGAAAACTCCGCCGAGCGCAAAGCGCTCGGCGGAGTTTTCTTTCTAACTTACGAACTTACTCACTTACTCTTATACCACCACAGTATACTTTCCGCTAATTTCCTTTTTAAAGTATTTTGGATTTTGGAGATTGACCATGATGGTATTTTCTTTGACATATCTTTCTTTCATGACCTTCTCGATGATTTCCCCTTTGTTAAGAGGACCGTGTTTTTCAATAATTTTTTTGATGACATCTTTCACTACTCCGCTTATATAGCCCCACTCGGCGAGCGCGTAGAGACCTCTCCCTACAAGGACAAATCGCGGGTCCTTGATGAGCTCGTTGTGAGTGGTCGCCACGTGAGCTTTCTTATTGAAAAGCTTCTGGATGTTTTTCGCAACTTGAGTGAAATGGATAGGGGAGCCGTGCTTTCTTATGACAAGAAAAGCGTAGTCCCTCATGCCCTTGGTCCGAATATTCGGAGATTCGGAAGAGCCCCACTCGCCCAAAGGATTCTTGACGATTTTTTTCGAAATCTGGAGCCATCTCCTCACGATTTCTTCATTTTTATATTTTTCCGACACCTCTTTGCACTGCTCGAGAAATGCGCCGATGACTTCCGCCTCGGAAAGAATATCGTTGGTGGAAATATTTTTATATAATTTTCGAATCGACTCCTCTACCTGCTCGGCAAGCTCATGATTTGCGTGCCATCGATGCTTGAAGTGATCATCTTCTTTTCTTTTTTTAAATTGATCACCCAGAACCAATAAAAGGTTCAGATGATTATGCGTTCCCTTGTCTTTAGAAATGTGATTTAAAAGATTATCTTCAACGACAATGCCCCCGAGAGAGTCGAGGAGAGTTTCGAGTTCGGAAAAAGCCGCTTTTTCCTTCCCGTAAGCGTCGGATTTTCTTATATTGGCGAGCGCGTAGTTTTCGATCTGGCGAACACGCTCTCGCGTGATACCATACTTTTTTCCGATAGCCTCGAGTGTCATCCTTTTTGAGTCCTTTCCAAGACCATATCTTGAAATGATGACTTCTTGAGCTCTATCCGGCAACACCGAAAGAAGGCGCTTGGTAACCTGTTTTGGTTTGAATTTAATGATTTCCATGAATGTGTATCTTTAATTTCGATAACAAAATTGATTCCGATAAAATGATTTGTAGAATCTATCATCAATACATATATAAGTCAAATGTATGTTGATATCTCCTTTTGACTAAATCGAGCTCTCGGCAACTTGTTGACCAAATTGAACGCTTATTATACCGCATATGACAATAAATGTCAAACAGCGCTACCCCTCTCCGATTTTAGCCTTGTAAATCAACCTCTTTTAGGGCTCCATGCACATCTTTAAAATCCTTGAGAATCTGATTTTCCGGTAGTAATTCTCGCAACTTGTCGTACCCGCAATAGCCCCAGCTACAGCCAATAATCTTCCCCCTATCCAATAAATTTTCAAGCTCATACACGTCCGCTTTGCTATCGGTAAAATAGTAAACATCTTTCACGCTCACTCCCCAATCTCTGCAAACCATTTCTATTTTTTCTTCCTTGGAATGGTGGTTTTCGTACGTTAAAACGTGAGTCGGATTAAGTCCTGAAGCCAGACTTGGCGCCAAAACATACGAGCCGGCTCCGGTAGAAACAACAGCAATTTTTTTATTCGGAATTTTTTTGATTTCTTCTATAAAGCCGTCGAACATTCTGAAGCCCAATCGCGCAACTTCATTCCCAAATGACGCAATCCAAACTCCAAATTTCTTGTGCTCTTCTTGCGACAAAGTCTGGTCTCGAGTATGTTTCGGCTTGTTATCGAAATATCGGTTCATCTGTAATACGGCTTCGTCCATATTTTTAACAAATCCTAGATTAATCCTAGTGTGCAAATTTGATTGCATAGTATCTCCCAGAACCCCGTCAAAATCAAAAATCAGATACTTCATTGATAAAAGTTTATAACTGCTCTTCCGTTACAATGCTCACTATTTTATCCTTGACTACAATCACTTTCTTTATTTTCTTCCCAGAAATCCATTTTTCCACATTCTTAGCTCCAAGTGCCATTTCTTCGATTTTTTTCTCGCTCATTTCTCCGGTAATTGTGAGAGAAGCTCTCACCTTTCCATCCACCTGAATCATTATTATCTTTGTTTCGCTCACCATTGCCTTTTCATCAAACACCGGCCAGTCCGTATTGTGAATTGACTCACGATGTCCGAGACTCTCCCAGATTTCTTCAGTTATATGAGGAGCAAAAGGTGCAAGGATAATGAGGAATTTCTCATAATCCTCTTTGGAAATGGTCTCTTCTTTCTCCATCTCATTTGCAAGTATCATAAGAGTCGAAATGGCAGTATTGAACTTGAAATTTTCTATGTCTTCGCCAACTTTTTTGATTGTTCTGTGAAGAGTAGTTGTAAGTTGTAAGACCTCAGATTTCAGTTTTTCATCGCCTTTCAACTTCATCTTTTCTTGAATCTTGAATCCTGAATCCTGAATCTTTTCTCGAAGTCGCCACACTTTTTCGAGAAAACGCCTCGGTCCAATCATCCCCTCCGTTGACCAGGGAATGGAGTCCGCAAAAGGCCCCATAAACATTTCGTACATTCTAAAGGTATCTGCTCCGTAAAGTTCTACCATTTTATCCGGATTCACCACATTTCCAAATCTTTTTGACATTTTTCTCCCGTCGGCTCCTCCAATAAGTCCGACATTTTGCAATCTCGAAAATGGTTCTGGGTAGTTCACCAAACCTAAATCAAATAAAAACTTGTGCCAAAACCGCGCGTAGATAAGGTGTCTCGTCGCATGCTCCGCCCCCCCAACATAAAAATCGACGGGAGACCAATATTTTTCTTTTTCTTTATCTACAAAAACTTTTTTATTTTTCGGGTCTTCGTATCGAAGATAGTACCAGCTCGAACCGGCCCACTGTGGCATGGTATTCGTTTCTCTCTTTGCAGGACCCTTGCACTTCGGGCATTTTACATTCACCCACTTTTCGATATTCGCAAGAGGCGACTCCCCCGTATCAGTCGGCTCATAAAATTTCACTTTCGGCAACTCAACCGGCAGATCTTTCTCGGGAACGGGAACTACACCGCATTTTTCACAATGAATCACAGGAATCGGCTCGCCCCAGTAACGCTGGCGGGAAAAAACCCAGTCTTTGAGTTTGTAATTTATTTTTCGCACTCCGTACCCGCCCTTGATAATATGGTTGATAATATCTTCCCGCGCCTCGCCCCACTTTCGTCCACGAAATTTTTTTGGTTCCTCCAAAACTCCCTGCGGGTCACGAGCGTAACAATATTCCAATTTTTTTACCTTTTCGCGCTCAATTGGATCCAACGGAAATGTCACGGGACGCAGAGGCAAATTGTATTTTTTTGCAAAAGCAAAATCGCGGACATCGTGGGCGCTACAGTTTACTATCCCCGTTCCGTAATCGTACAAAACATATGAAGCGACCCAGATAGGTAAATCCCGTCCGGTGTCAGCGAAGTTCTCAATAAACCGTCCGATAAATATTCCTTCCAAATCTTCATCGATATTAAATTTGTTTCCAGCTTTTTTCGCCTTGATTCTTTCGACAAATTCTAAAACGTCCTTTTCCTGCGGTGTTCCTTTGACCAATTCGTACACTAGAGGATGCTCCGGCGCGATGGCGGTGAAGGTCTCTGCATGATAACTTTGGGGCACCGAATTATACATTTGAACTTCGATGTTGAGATCCTTTATGGAACACTTAAAATTCACTCCTTCCGACTTCCCTATCCAGTTTCTCTGGCTTTCTTTTATGGACTCGGGCCAATTTAAATCTTTAAGTCCATCTAACATTTTCTCCGCATAATCGGTGATCTTCAAAACCCACTGGCGCATGGGCTTTTTTATTACAGGAGTTCCGCATCGCTCGCATTTACCATCTTCGACGTCCTCGTTCGCGAGGCCTGTTTTATCCTTCGGACACCAGTTGATAGGTTCCCAAGATTCATAGGCGAGGCCTTTCTCCAAAAATTTCAAAAAAATCCACTGCGTCCATTTGTAATATTTCGGGTCTGAAGTATTGATTTCTCTATCCCAATCGTAATTAAATCCTAAAATCGAAAGTTGCTCTTTGAATCGTTTTATATTTTTCTCCATCGCAACCTTAGGATGAACTTTGTTTTTTATCGCGTAGTTTTCTGCCGGAAGCCCAAAGGCATCAAAACCCATAGGGTGAAGAACATTGAAGCCCCGCATTTTTTTGAATCGAGAATAGATATCCGTCGCAATATATCCCTTGGGGTGCCCTACATGAAGTCCTTCCCCAGAAAGATACGGAAACATATCCAACACATAGCACTTGGGTTTAGAAGCAGACTTTCGCAGATTTAAGGCGGGTTCTTTGGTTTTGTAGAGAGCTGATTTCTCCCATTTTTTTCGCCACTTTTTTTCTATATCTCGATGGTCATATTTTTCCATATCTTGGAATCATACAAAAAATACTCTACTTATTCAATTGAATAGGCTGAATTTGGAAAGTGTGACTTTTCGATTTTCAGAGAGATAATCTAGATCTGCCCTTTAGGATAGAGAGTGGTATCACTCACGAAGGGTGGGTATCTTTCAGGGTCGATAGTCCTTTCGAAGCAAGAGCGTCCTTTGTCATGCTGCCAATTATCGTTTTCGAGCATAATCGGGGTCGGGCTTCTCACTCCCTGAATTTCTTTTTTGCTTTCGGTATTAAAGTCGGCGCACAATGTGAACGTCATCGCTCCCGTTTTCATGTACTCATACGGTTTTTTGGTTTGAGAATCCACTGGCGAGAAATACCCCCCTATAGAATCATTAAGCTCTGTCAAAGTATCCGGCAATTTCTGCTTTTGTTGCCAATATTGAACCACCTCCCATTGAATACTCTGCAAATCCTGCGTCTTTTGACTGTCAAATTGAAGCAAGCGCTGTTTTTGGGGTGACCCCATAATCACAAAGCCGGAGACGATTGCGACTAGCACAAACGCGATTGTTCCGTATCGAAAAATCATTCTCTCATTCATCGAGAGAACCCCGTCGCTTTTGATGTCACGGAGATAATACCCGAAAATGAGGACCGCCACGACAAAAACTGAAAGCGTTTTTAAAATAAATCGGGTCGAAATTTCTCCCCCCAAAAAAGTGTTGAGAAGGACAATAAGATCCCCCACCATAACCGCCCCGGCAAAAAAGAGAGTGAGATATATGAGCCACTTGCGCACCCCAAGATTCCTTTTTTCCGAGTTCCTCGCGTACTCATTATTAAGGGCACGGGTGAGGAAAATATAGAGCGGAAAAATAATAATAAGCGATGCTATTGACCACCGAATCGCCCCGCTATAGGGATCATAATAGTAGCTATAAGACTGGAGAGCATCCGGGAAAGAGACGTTGATAATCTGAAAAAGAAGGATAAGAATGCTCGAGGCGCTCACATACAGCGCAACCATCGCCGCTAAATGGAGAAAAAAATCCTTGGGAGACATCCGTACTCCCGTGCTCCCACTCATATTTTGTTCTGAAGTATTCATGGAAAAAAAATTATCTTGTAATGAAGGAATTGTAGCACAAAATTCCCAATTTTGAAAATGTGCTTATTCATTTTTTTTGCATTAAAAAATGGTATTATTCAGAATGACGATGGATCCGAAGCTCATAATCACAAACGTTGGTTTCGTCCTTGCCTTCATTCTCACTATGGGGCTCGGTTTTTTCGTGCTCCTTCGCGGACCGAAAAAAACGCCGAACCGCATTTTCTTTTTCCTAAGCGTCGCGCACGGAATTTGGGAAATTTCTTACGTTATCGGAATCAATCTTCATGATTCTGCTCTCTCACACCTCGCTTTCATGGGAAATCTTGCCACGCTTTTTATTCCTGTCGCAATGTCCCACCTGGTTCTCAACATTACCGATAAACTCCAAAAACAAAAAAAGGTTCTCCTCGCCTTCTACGCAGTGGCGTCCGCTCTCACTCTCTTTTTCTCCTTTTTTCCTTATCTGTTCCTCGGACTTTCAGAGCCGAAATTGTATCTTCCTAATTTCTTTGTTCCTGGAAAATATTATTTTGTGGGAGATATTTTCTTTTTCACAGCACTCGCCTACGGCATGTACCAATTGTTTTCGAGTTATCGCCATGCCGACTACGCGCTCAAAAATCGCCTCCGTTATTTTCTTATAGCGGTCGTGTACAGCTATACCATAGGCCTTGTGCCAGAATTCCTTCTTTACAACATTCCGATTGATCCTTTTGCTTCGTCCTTCATGGCTCTCTATATGATCCCTCTTGCATACTCGATTATTGAGAATAATCTAATTGATATCAACGTTATCGCGAAACGAGCTCTCTGGTACTCGCTCGGAGTCACGGCAGTGGCTCTTTTGATTACGCTTGTAAATGCTTTGAACGATCTTTTGATTGAGCGACTCCCGTTATTCCCGCATTGGCTCGTCCCGATCTTTTCTGGAGCGGTGGCAGTAGCCACAGGGGTAGGAGTATGGAAAAAAATCCGCGAAGTAGACATCCTCAAATACGAATTCATTAACGTCGTGACCCATAAATTCCGCACTCCGCTCACACAAATTAAATGGTCGTCAGAAATGTTGAATAGCACAACAAACGAAAAGGAACGCGAGGAAGCTCTCTCAATTATTCAAAACGCGAATTCCCGCTTGGTGGAACTTACGACCGCGCTCGTCTCACTCAACGATAATGATGACAACTCATATCAATACTCTTTTGAGAATGTTGAATTGGGAAAATTGGTGAAAGAAACCATTGCCAACTTAGCGATCAAAGTGCGAGAGAAAAATATCCAAATAACTGCGGACATCCCCGACGGCCTACCTTATATTTCTGGAGAAAAGGAACATTTGCAATTCGCCATACGCACCATCATCGACAATGCGCTCACCTATTCGGCATCCGGGGAAAAAGTAACCGTCTCTTTGAGACAGGATAAAAACGCTCTTCTTCTTTCGGTCACGGACCAGGGCATTGGCATATCAAAAGAAAATTTAGACCTAATATTTTCGAAATTTTTTAGAAGTAATGAAGCAAAACATACAGATACGGAGGGAATGGGCATAGGCCTCTTTGTTACAAAAAATATCGTGAATAGACATAGGGGTAAGGTCTTCGCGAAATCAGAAGGAGTGGGCCTCGGATCGACATTTTTTCTTCGGTTACCTATAAAATAATTTTTAAAAGATTGCGTTTAGTAATGTAATGGAATATAATTTTCGACACTAAAGAGTTTTTAAAAGATCGGTAGAAATAATGAAAATAAAAATATGATTTCTAAACTTCGCACAGCAGAATCGGTTACCCCCTCTCACCCCGACAAAATTTGCGATCAAATATCGGATGCGGTTTTAGACGCCTGCCTCAAAGACGACCCGAGAACGAGAGCGGCAATCGAGGTATTGGGCGGTCACGGCATCATTACCGTCACTGGAGAATTAACCACTTCAACTTGGGTCAATATCAGGAAGGTCGCTAAGGAAATTTATCGCGATTGCGGATACGAAGAGGAAATCGGGGTGACCGTAAACGTGGTAGAACAGAGTCCGGAGATAAAAAAAGGAGTGGACAATGAAGGAGCGGGAGACCAGGGCATCATGGTGGGCTACGCAACAAATGAGACCCACGAAATGCTCCCTCTGGAAGTGATGCTTGCTCGTAGGCTCACGAAAGCCATGGGACGACACGACGGCAAGAGCCAGGTGACTACCGAAAACGGCAAGGTGGTGAAAATTGTCACATCCCTTTGCTCGAGCGGAGACATGAGCGACGTTAAACTTGACGAGGTGATTAAAAAAGAATTTGTAAAATTTTTGCCTTCGGATATCAAAAATATAAAAGACATCTGGCTCAAAAATCCGAATGGCTCATGGACTATCGGTGGCTTCCACGCTGACACGGGGCTGACGGGTAGAAAACTTGCGGTTGACAACTATGGTCCTCACATTCCACTCGGAGGCGGAGCTTTCTCCGGCAAAGACGCGACAAAAGTTGACCGAAGCGCGGCATACATGGCGCGAAAAATCGCAGTGGATTACCTAAAAAAGAAGGGAGCAAATGAAGTGTATGTGCACATAGCATACGCGATTGGAGTTGCAGAACCGCTCATGGCCGTGGTCACTCTAGACGGAGTCCAAGAAAAAATAAAAGGATATGATCTCCGCCCCAGAGCAATCATCAAGTTTCTTGATTTAACAAAACCTCAATTTCGAGAGACCGCTAAACACGGGCATTTTGGGAATGGATTTTCTTGGGACAAGTAGATTCAAGAATCTAGATTCAAGATTCAGGAATATAGATTATGGATTATGGAATAATAAAAAAAACTCGCAGGCATCGTAGTGCAAGCGAGTTTATGAAGTCCTTTTATTGCGGAAGGACTAAGTGACGGAGGGAGCGAGAGTGCCAGGCGACTCACCGAGAGATGCCTGAACTTTGCGAAGACGAAGCAGTAGCTCGCTGTCGAGATGCCACTCGTTGCCAGGTTTGGCAAAGACGAGGTTGAGCCACGAGTGGCCGCTATCGAGACCACCGACGCGGAACACGCGGGCGTGGCCTTCGACCAATAAAGGCTCATGGGCCACACACAGGATTTCTCCATTGGGCTGATTGGTGAACTGGTACGCGATGCTCGGGCCATCCTCGGGTTCGCACAGTTCCATTACCCAGTTGTCCATGAGATGTTTTCTGCTCCACTCGACAAAAAATTCCGGATAGAGCCACTCCTTGGTGGTTGGCTTTTTCTGGAATCCGAGGAACCCGAGGTTAACCTTCGCGAAGAGAACGTCTTTAGCTCGTGGCGACGTTTTATATTCTTCCTGATCCAAAAGTCTACTCGCATATTCGCCGACTTCGCGACCCGCCTGTTCGAGTGCGTCACGAAGTTGCGTTTTATCCTTGCCTCCAACATGGAATTTCCTCCAGACCGGCAGGAAGTCAGGCACCACCTCGTATCTTTGCAAAGGCACTTCGGATTTTTGGCCAAATGCTATAAGTGCACGCGCGGTCAGTTCCTCTTTCGAACAACTGTTCCAATAGTGAATCACGTCGCTCGGAATCTCCCCACGGGGAAAACTTCGCTGGATCCTCTGGGTTAATTTGAGTTCGAGTTCCGAGAGAGGTGGCCGAACTGCTTCTACTACTGAGGTTTTATCACTCATGTGATTTTTCCTTTTGGTATTTTGTTTTTGCTGGTCGGCTCGGCTTGTTTATTTTTAGCTTCGCTCCAACAGAGAACCGCCTAGGTTTCAGGCATTTCTATGCTGGAGCGACCCGCCCTTATCAATTTGCATTCTTAGTCCATTATACCATGCATCATGGTATGCTGTCAACAGTCCATAATGGTTCAATAGCTTGGAATCACTCCGGTGATTTAAGCTACACGAATGTCAAATACAAAGAAGAAGTCCTTGTACATGCAATTTAACCGGCCGGATATTTTATATGTATGTCTTGTGTACTTCCAAATTACGTGGCTGTCATCGTTTCGAAAATCTTTTTCACTTTTTCGGCAATAAAGTTCCAGTCGTATTTTTCTTCAACCATTTTTCTGGCGTTTTTAGCCATCAGGTCGCGCGCCCCCGGATGCTCGATAAGGTAGGTGACTTTCTCCGCAATGCTTTTGGGGTCGTTCACGTTGCAAAATAATCCGGTCTCGCCGGCGCTCAAAAAATCCGGTATCCCTCCGACAGGAGTTGCGATGACCGGAAGCCCAGCCGCCATCGCTTCGATGAAAGAGTTGCCCATGCCTTCGGAGAGCGACGGGCGCACAAAAATATCTCCAGCGTGAAGAAAATCCGGCAAATCACTATGAGGAACAAAGCCGAGAAAGAAAACTCTGTTCTGTAACGTGTAACGTGTAACGTGTAACGTAAGATTTTTCTCCAGCGGTCCCGCTCCTGCGATTAATAGTTTTACGTCCTCTCCTAAATATCTCATTGACTCAATAATATCTCCGACTCCGTTTTTTTCGACAAGCCTCGACGCAGTAATAAGCACGACATCGCTCTTTTTTATTCCCAGTTTTTTTCTTATCTCTTCGTTTTTTTCGAATTTCGAATTTCGAATTTCGAATTTTTGGAGATCTACTCCATTCGGCACCACATCCACGTCGCACTTCGCCCCTTCCTGCCACGCCCATTCTTTAAGAAATGTCGAGATTGCCTGTATGTGGTCCGCTCGCGCAAATATTTTTTTGAAAAGCGGATTCCATATTCCGACTCTTTTTCTGATGTGCTCGATCGGATCCCCTTCTTGAAGAGTCAGAAGAAACGGAACTTTGGGATGAGTCATCTTAAAAAACAGAGCGCTAAAGCCCGCGTAGTTGGCCATGAGCGACCAGACGAGATCATAGTGATTTCGACTGTGAAGCTTGAGGGCCTTCCCAAAAGCCAAAAAAATATAGAGGTATTTTGAGAGAGGAAATATCTTCGAACTCTGCGTGCCGGTGCCAAACCATCGTCCGCCGACCCGATACACGTTAATATTGCCGACGCGCTCAAATGCTCTCGCATGTTTGCGCATCGTTATCATATCGAACTCAAACTCCTCCGAGGGCACTCTGTCGGTGATCTCCTTCATAGCAACCTCCGCGCCTCCAATATATCGAGGATAATACACGAGAGAAAAAATGAGAATGCGTTTTTTCATTATAACAGATACCACTTATTACTAATGACACATTGCAGAATAACCTATACCAAGTACCGAGATTTTTTCTGGTTATTCAGTCATTCAGTTATTGGTCATATGTTATACATTGCAATTACATTTTTTCATCGACATGCAAAATTTTACGCAACACGTCTTCCGGAAGCTCCGCGGGTTTTTTCATATCTAATTTTTTTTCTTTGGATTTGCCATAAGCTTCCGCCGTTTTTGCGCGTTCATGTCTTACCGGCTCCGATTGAGGAGGGGGAGGTGGAGGTGGAGCTGATTTGACATCGCTTGTGCCAATATTTGCTTCTTTGCGCGGAGGAAGTTCTCCTTCCCTTCCGCTTCCCTTCATGATAGAAGAGAGGGCCTCGCGAAGAGCCGAGACGTTCTTCTCCGTCTGCTCTTTTTTCTCTTTCTTTACCTCTGGTGGCTTAAGTTGGTTCAAAGATACTGCTTTTCGAAGGTCAAGCTCTCTTGCGAGCACCGAGGAGACATCGCGTCCGTCATTTTGTCTTGGGCGAATTGGCTCTCTTTCATTCCTTTCTTCTCTCCGTGGCCTCTCTTGAGGCGAAGACCTTCCTCTCTCTGGTTCAAGATTTTTCTGCGGAGGAGGCGCGCTTCTCTCTCTGTTTTGAACTCTGTTATCAACTCTTCCGGATTCTCTCGCTTGCTCTCCTTGTCCATCCCGCCTCGCCTCCCTTCCCGGCTCTCTTACAGCTTCCCTTGGCTCACGAATTTCCCGAGCATCGCGGGAATCGCGAGAATCGCGGGGAAGTTCTTGAGGACGCGGGGACATGCCAAGTGGCAAATGCCAACGCTTGATATCTTCTTCCACTTTCGCTCGCGGTTGGGCAAAAGACTCCCTCGAATATCCGATAATTTCATCCTTAAGGGAATGCTCCGGAAGAGCAATGGGGGGAAGCGTGGTAGCAGAAAAAGGCGGAGACGTCACTCCGTCAATCATGAGTTTGAGGTAGATCTGCACGAACCCGAGGTTTACCAAGTCCTCCACCGTAAATTGCGGAGCAAATTCTTTTTCCAAAACGTCCGCGTCGTATGCTCCCACGCGAAACACAATCATCGAGCCCACGTTGCCGAAAACCGCCGCGCGAACTTCATCCGTCATCTGCTCAATATATTGATGAGCCATAATGAGGTTCAGCTTATACTTTCTCGCCTCGGAGAGAATGTCGGCAAACGACTCGTTGGCAAAAGACTGAAACTCGTCAACATACAGATAAAAGTTCGGAAGTTTTTGGAGCTCTCTTTCCTGGGTGTCCGCCCGGCTCATGGCGGCAAGATAAATTTTTGTGATGAGCATGCTTCCCAAAAGATTTGCGTTCGCTTCCCCGACTCGCCCTTTGGATAAGTTGATGATAACAATCTTCTTGGAATCCATGATGTATCGGAGGTCGAAAGTGCTTTTTGGCTGGCCGATAATATTTCGAACAACCGGGTTCGAGATGAACTGGCCAATTTTGTTCTGAATAGCCGCCCCAGCCTCCTGCATGTATCTCTCGCCGTATTTTGCAAACTCCTCCGTCCAAAAAGCCTTGACTGACGGGTCGCTGATATTGTCCACCACTTTTTTTCGGTAGTCTTTGTCGGCAAGCATTCTGTTGACTCCGATAAGCGTCGCTTCGGGAAACTCGAGAAGAGCGAGAAGAATATTATTCAAAATGTATTCCATTCGCGCTGACCACGCGTCAACCCAGATTTTTTTGAAGGCGCTCATGAGCCCGTTCGCCACCAAGTGCCTTCTCTCTACTCCCACATCTTCCATAACGTTGAAAGATACCGGAAAATCCATGTCGAATGGAGCAAAATACAAAACGTCTTTCATTCTCTCCTTCGGAACATAGTCGAGCAGGAGGTCAGCCGTCTTGCCGTGCGGGTCGATGAAAGCCAGACCTTCGCCGTTTTTGATATCCTGAACGGCCATATTTTCAAGCAGGGTGGATTTACCCATGCCCGTTTTTCCAATGATGTACATGTGGCGCGACCGGTCTTTCTGCTTTATGCCAAAAGGCACTTTCTTATTCCGCGAATCCGTCTGCGCAAAATAGGTGACTTTGTTTTCATCGTTGTCTCTCATGCGTCTATTATAGCAAAAAAAAGGAAAAAAGCCGCGGCGAAAGATTGTCGCGACCTGTGTACTGTGAGGAACTGTCTAAATTTCGCTATCGAGGGTATCAAAAGCGATGCCCCGATGACGATGTCCCCATTGGGGAAAAGGGAGGGAGAGCATCACAATATGCCTCCCAGTCTTTTTGTGTCTGCCATACTCGGTATTGGTATGGTCCAACGTCAATTCTCTTGAAGGGTGGAGGAGTCGGCGCCGGAATACCTGATTGAGTAACCGGAGAGTTTGGAGAGTTTTTGAATGAAACTGCGAGTACTGCGGGAGTCAATTTTGCCATAGTCAAACGTGAGTCTGTGAGTCTGTTTTTTTTGGTTTTTTTATATCTTGGAAACACTTTCCTTTCTCATCCGAAATCGGAAATGTACTATGCTTCCAGTTAAGAATTTTAACTCTTCTCGAACAATACTTCAAATCAACCTGTTCATAACCGGGGATGGAATAGGGATTCCGGATTATGGATTCTGGAATGACGGGAAGATTACCGAATTCAAAATTCTCATCCGATATTCAATAGTCCAGATTCCAGCATCCTCTACTCTTTTAGAAGTGCTTCCTTGGTGTAAATATTTCTTGGATCCCAAAGCATCCAGGAAGTGAGTCCCGCGTCATACGTCGCTTTCATTTGAGCGCGCACCATATCTTTGGTATAGTCCGCCCCTAAATCAAAATCTTGGAGCCAAGGGCGTATTTTTTGAGGCGTAGTTGACGCATTGGTAGCGCGTAAAACGGCAGAATCCATTGCAAATTTCACAATCTCGTACGGATGGTCGGCAGGATTTTTATATCCATTGTAAGTCGGAGGGTAATGCGAAGGGTAAACCATAGGTGAGACGAAGTCGAAAAAGGGAAGCGCATCTTCAAAAACTTGGCCAATATTGAGGTCATCCTTGCTCGTCGTGGTGAGGCCGAAAAAATCTGCGGAAATCATAATCTCATCCTTTTTTTCGTCTTCATTTTTTACAGATCCCACTCCTTGACTGCCTAAATTGAGCTTGAGGTTATCGTAGAGATATGAAAAGAATTCTCTCATGACGACGGGCTTCTCGCGTCCATGTGATTTCGGATAATAGATATCGGACATATTTCCGTCCGAAGGGAACCGAATGTAATCGAAGTTGAGCTCATCAAATCCCAGTGAGTGCGCCTCTTTTGAAATCGCAATCACATAATCCCACACTTCCTTAGCACCCACGTCAATCCATGATATTCCCTTCTTATCTTTCCAGACGCCTCCGTCGCTTTTTCTTTTTACTGCAAGATCGGGAAATTTTTGCACAAAGTAAGGGTCTTGAAATACAGCGATTCTGCCGATGACGTAGATATTTTTTTCGTGAAGCGTTTGCAATAAACCTACAATATCGGGAATGCGATTTTCTTCCGAGCCGAACTCCGTTAAGTATGTGTTATTCGGCGTTTTAAAAGCCAGTTTTCCCGAATAGTCTTTTATATCTATGACAACAGAGTTAACTTCGGTTGTATCCAAAATATCAAAGATTCTTTTTTGAAAGGAAGCGGTGCCTGCCGCCCAGCTTGTCATGTAGACAGCTTTTACAATCGCTGGAGTTTTTATGTGGGTGATTAGGGGAGGCGCGGGCAGAAGGGGAATTTCATTTTGGAGAGAATCGTCAACCTTTTGAGCCGAGAGTGCCATCTCGTGTTTTTTTGAGAAGAAAGAAGGAAAAAATAAATACACAGATGCAAACAAGATGAAAAGGAAACCGAGTAGAGAGTGAGCGATAATGGTTTTCCTCATTGTTTAACGGGGTAGATTAGTCGAGTCATTTTGGACATATGCCGGAGCTCCGAGAGACGAGCTCAACTCTTTCTTCATCCCGTATTTTCTCCTCATTTCCCTGTAGTGAAAAAAAGTGAGAAGTAAAATGAGAATGCCGATAATAATGGAAAAAGCGGATTTCCAGGATGTTGGGAATCCGGGAAAAACATGGAGAAGAATGAGCAGAATCCCAAGAATGAATAGTGTTCGAATTTTTGGCATAATTTATTGAAATGTTTAAATGATACCTCATATAATACACTACATTTCAAGAAGAAAAAAGTAACACCAAGAAACACCAAGTAACACCCTTGTATATCCACGTTCCCTATTCTGACACAGGACTTTCATACTTCCTAGATATACGTTATTTTCTAGCTATAGCTAGAAAATAACGTATGCGCATTTCTTACAATCTAACAAAAAAAACCGATTTAACTAGACGGAAAAACAAGAACCACGAATTCGCCTCGCACTTTTTCTTTTTGGCTTTTGAAATATTGCAAGACGTCGGAAGGCGTCCCTGAAACTATCTCTTCGTACATTTTGGTAAGCTCGCGTCCGACTACCACTCTTTTTTTGTTGACCATTTTTACTAATGATTCGAGGGTTTTAAGGATTCTGTGTGGCGATTCGTAAAATACCGTCGCGCGTGAAGATTCATCCATCTCCTTAAACAGCGTTTCCCTCCCCTTCTTGTGGGGCAGAAAACCCAAGAATGTGAAATCGTTGGTTGGTGCGCCCGAAATAGAAAGAAAGGCGGTGAGAGCGGATGGACCAGGAACGGAAACAATCGTCACTTCGTCTTTGCAGGCTTCGCGGATTTTTGCCACCAAAAAAGAGCCGGGGTCGGAAATTCCGGGAGTCCCCGCGTCAGAAACGAGAGCGATATTTTTCCCTTCTCGAACAAGCTCAATGATGCGTTCAATTTTGGCACTCTTACTGTGCTCGTGGTAGCTTTCTTTGGGAGTGCTCACCCCATAGTGCTTCAAAAGTTTTGCTGTCACCCGAGTGTCTTCGCATAAAATAAGGTCGACTTCTTTCAAAATGCGAAGAGCCCGAAGAGTGATGTCTTCGAGATTGCCGATTGGAGTCCCTATAACGTAAAATGTTGACATTGTGGTATATTGAGAGAATATCATGGAAAATCGGAAAAAAACAATTATTTACGTTACTCGCGACCGAGAGCGGGGCGAGGGAAAACCCGAAGGCAAAGACTACTCCATCATCTCAAAAAATGGGTCGGTGAACACCTACAATCTTCTACTAGACCCCGATGTAGAAAAAGAAATAAATGAAAAGCGCGCGCACATTGTTGTCTTTAAAAATAGCTTGGAGATTGAAAAACTGGCCAAGAAAAATAAATGGAAATTATTGAACCCGGAGGCCGCGCTCGCCGAAAGGGTCGAAAATAAAATTACACAGGGAGAGTGGCTCCAAGATTTGGCGCGCTTGCTTCCCCCCTTCGAAATCGCTCCTGCAAAAGATATTCTTTGGAAAAAGAAACCGGTGATTGTGCAGTGGGCGCACGGCCACACGGGTGAAGGCACGTTTCTTATTGAAAACAAAGCGCAACTCGAAGCACTCAAGGAGAAGTTTCCACTTCGGGATGCTCGAATTTCCGACTACATTTTGGGGCCGGTGTTTACCTCTAATATTGTTGTTGCAAAAAACAACATTCTGTTCGGAAACATTAGTTACCAGATCACCGGAATCCCTCCATTTACCGAAAACCCCTTAAGCACAATCGGCAATGACTGGAATCTTCCTCGCTCGCTTCTCTCCCCCGAGAAAATGGAAGAAATAAAAAAAATCGGCAACCTCATCGGCCTAAAATTGCAAAGCGACGGTTGGAAAGGACTTTTTGGCATTGACGTCATTTGCGACGAAAAAAGCAAAAAACTATATCTACTAGAAGTGAACGCCCGCCAGGCCGCAGGAGTGACCTATGAATCGGAGCTTCAGTCCGCCATGCGCGAGAAGGGAGCTTCCGGAGTAACGACTTTCGAAGCGCACTTAGAAGCTTTGGGGGGCACCGAACAGTCTCTGCCGATTATAGAAATAAATGACGGCGCGCAAATTATTCAAAGAGTTACATCAAAGCCCGCGACGTTGAACATCGAAAAACTAGAAAAATCAGGATACCATGTGATTAAATACAGCAATACAAAATTTGGTAGCGAGCTCATACGCATTCAGAGCACACAAGGAATTATGGCGACTCATGGTATATTTAACAGACAAGGAAAAGAGATTGCTGAGATTATTTCCAGTTCTTAATTTTTTGTCACATACCACTATACCAATGAAGAAATATACTAATAGATACTAATAATTAAAAATTCCTTATTGATTATTCGTAGACATTTGTATATCGGTTTCATTAGCATATTAATATATTTATTTTCCAATGACTTCCCGCACCTTAACCCCAAGAGCTCTCTCGGTAATGGAAGATTACCTGCATTTGCCGTTCCCAAATAAAAATGTTTCCTGCCCGTACTACAACAACAAACGCGGGAGCGTCCGAGCCGGTCTTCGGGTGCTCGTTGGAAAAGGAACCGCGCACGAAATCGCCGAGGAAATCAAGCTCATCTCGATGAAAGAGAAAATCGATCTATCCCACATGAGCGACGAAGGGCTCACAAAAATGCTCGTTGAACATAAAATCGGAATAGACTGCTCCGGACTCGCGTACCAGATATTAAACGCAGAGAGCATCTCCGAGAGCTTCGGACCTCTAAAATCACATCTCAAATTCCCGTACGCAAAAAATATTGTAAGGAGACTTCTAAGCCGGATGCGTCCCATCGAAAACACAGGGGTGCGCTCGTTTGCCCATGAAAACAACAGCCGAGAAATTGAATTTGCAAGAGCCCAGCCGGGCGACTATATCGTATTGCTTTGCACGGGAAAGGAAAAAACATACAATCACATTTTAGTCATCTATCAAACAGACTACGAAGAGGAAATTTTGAAAGCAATTCATTATGTCCATTCTTTCGCTTGGCCAACCGACGGACGCTACGCGCACGGCGTCCGGAAAGGCGCCATCACGATAACCGATCCAGTAAATCCGCTTGCGGACCAGCTCTGGACCGAACAGGGAAAAACCGGCAAAGAAAATTTCACTCATGAAAAAGCCCGCGAAGCAATGTATGTGAGCTTGAGGAGGTTGAATTGGTTTTAATATCCGCCCGCAGAATTTTGCGCTTTCCAAAATTTTGCGGTTTGCGGATATTAACCCCGCATCAACCCCAGGCCGAGCGCGGGTGGCGAATAGGCACATCCTTCTTCACGAGCGAAGCGCGAGGCCGTATGACCTCTGGTGCTGGGCTAAAATTTATCTGCTCCGAAAATAAAAAGAACCCGAAGATTCTGTATCTTGGGTTCTGGGGAGACCTGATTACCAAAACGCGACAAGGATAATTTCGCTCCAATAGCGGCCTCCCTGACCCTCGTCCTGATAATCTTGTTTGCGAACAACCACCGGAATTTTTTGTGAATGGAGCCACTCGACAACTCTCCAGGCACCCTCGAAAAGATTTTCTGCAGTGAGACCGTGCAACGAATATTCCCGCATGGCAACTTCCACATCATTTTGACGGTGTAAGGCTGCTTCCAATTTCATCACTTCCAGGATTTGCTCTCCCCGTTCTGCTGCCCGACCGAGCAGAACAGGTAGATGCCTGATCAATTCGTCAGCTTTCCACATATCGGCTTGAATTAGGTCTTGACGGCGGTGCTGTTCAATGTCTTTCGCATCCATTTTCTTCTCTGCAACGGCACATCTTGCGGTTGCACGCAATTCATCTAATAAATCGCTCATAGTTTGCTCCAGTTTGTTCTTAGCAGTTGTTATTAACTGCATCTTTCAATGTACAAAAATACTCTGAAAGATACAGTTAATTTGACATAATTTTGAAAAACTATCCTTACGCACTGTATCATATAATTTTAAACGGTCAACTTTTCTCTCTACATTCCTCCATCAAATTCGCTCCTCTTCCTAATTCCTCACTCTCCCCTTTATACTTTATACTTTTTGCCCTATACTCTTAGGACGTACGATTTTGGATGAAGTTCGAGGAGCTAGCGAGTAATGCGACCAAGCTGTAGTTTGATGCTACTGCGCGGGAGCATACGGAGCTGGCGACGAAGAAATTCGCCAAAATAGGACGTCCTAACTTTATACTCTCTTTTATGCCCACCGCAGTTCTCACCCTTGATATTTTAGCCAAAATCATCGGATTTTCGATACTTTCGTGCATTTTGGCATTCGCCTGGAGCCCCGCTCTCACGTTTATTCTGTATAAATATAAAATTACAAGAAGAGACACATTTGACCCGACCCTGGGTCTGGAATCAAGAAAATCGAAAGCAAATGTTCCCGTGATGGGTGGAATTTTGATTATTGCAACCGTTGCGGTAATTACCATGCTCGCAAACTGGTCGAGAAGCTTCACGTGGGTGCCTGTGGGTGTTATGCTCCTCTCCGCACTCTTAGGAGGCGTGGACGATTTGTTGAACATTTTCGGCAAGGAAAGGCGGTCGAGAAAGTTGAAACAAGTCTTCACGCTCATTCGAATTCATCGCGACATCGGGATGAGAATCTGGTACGCGATTACCCTCCCTTGGTCGATTTTCAAACGCGCTTCTGCATGGCTTTCCAAACATCCCGGCAAAGGCATTCATGTCCACGAAAAACTTTTTCTCCAGTTTGCGGCGGGATCTCTTTCTGCTTGGTGGGTGTATTACAAACTCGGAAGCCACTTCAGAGAAATCTATATTCCTTTCACGGGAAATTATCTCGACATTGGCTGGCTTTTGATTCCGCTCATTATTTTCATCGTCATGTTCACTGCAAACGCGGTCAACATCGCCGACGGAATGGACGGACTTGCGGGAGGAATGCTCATTCCCACTTTTTCCGCCCTCGCGCTTTTAAGTTGGATTTATGGGTATGACGAAATCGCCATTTTAAACGGCACGGTTTTGGGGGCTTTAATCACCTACACCTATTTCAATATCAAACCCGCGCGCTTCCAGATGGGCGACGTTGGGTCTCTTGGATTGGGCGCGCTTCTTGCCATTAACGCAATTGTCGTGAACCAGATTGCCGTTTTATTTTTTCTCGGATTCATGTTTTACATCGAGGCAGTCACGGTTTTAATACAGGTGGCCGGAAGATACATCGTAGGCAGGAGAATTTTCAAAATGGCGCCGATCCACCACCACTTCGAACTTTTGGGCTGGAGCGAGGAGAAAATCGTGATGCGCTTTTGGATTATCCACCTGGCGTTTGTTTTCTTGGGCGTTTGGATTGCTTTGCATTAGCAGCTTAGAGCTTTTAGCTATTAGCTTTTAGCTTTAATTCAGAAGCTAACACCTGATAGCTAATAGCTAATAGCTTATGTATCTAGAATGGAACAAAAAAATACTGCCTGATTTTACCGATGCGAGCATCGAGAAGCTCTACGATGAGGGCTATGTGTTTACCCGTGTGGGCAGGGGCATGTTCACCCAGACTAGAAGTTTGCGGATACATTTGAAGGAGTTCGAGCCGTCGAGCGAGAATAAAAGAATTTTAAGAAAAAACGAGAGTCTTACTTTGGAAGCGCACCCCATTCCTTACAAAGATTACCACTGGTCCATACACAAACTCGCTAAAGATTTTTACTCGGATAAATTTGGCAAGAACATTTTCAGCGCGAACAAAGTGAAAGAGCTTCTCACGAATTCGGAAAAGAGTAATTTTAATACTGTGCTGGTATACCACGATGCAAATAAAAACAACGAAGCGTCCGGGTACTGTATCTCACTTTTGACCGCTAAAATCCTTCACTACAGCTATCCCTTCTACAAGGATGGAAAGACGAATCCGTCGCGAGGACTCGGCATGATGGTGAAGGCCATTATGTACGCGAAAGAAAAAGGTCTGCAATATATTTATTTAGGGTCGCTTCAGCGCCCTTCTGACAGCTACAAACTTCAGTTTGAGGGAATGGAGTGGTTTGATGGTGAGAGATGGAGGAGAGATATGGAACCGTTGAAGGAAATTCTGAAGATAGCTGTTAGCTATTAGCTACTAGCTTTTAGCTTCGGGATTTATTTATTCTGCCCTAACAGCTAATAGCTAATAGCTAAAAGCTCATCACTCCATCACTCTCACTTCCCACTCCGCTTCAATTCCTGTTTTTTCTTTTATCTTTATCGCGATGAGCGAAGCAAACTGCTTCACTTCAAGAAATGTTGCTCCCCCAAGGTTCACAACCGCCAAAGGCTGGCTCTCGTAAAGCGCGACATTCCCGTTTCTGAACTTGGAGAGGTTGCAAACTTTGTCCAATATAAAGGCCAGCGGAATTTTAATCTTCCCTTCTTCGGCAAATCCGGGCATTTCGGGGTACGTTTTTTTTAATTTTTCAAAATGTGCTTTCGATACGAAAGGATTTTTAAAAAAAGAACCCGCCGTTGCCGTTACTTTCCAATCCGGCAGTTTCTTCTTCCGGATTGCCACAACCGCATCCCGCACTTCGCCTGGCAGAACAGCACTTGAGTAGCGGTCTTTGAAATGGGCTCTCAAATCCTTGTATCCGATATTGACTCTGCCTTTTTTTCCGAGCTCAAATATTACTTTCGTGATAATGAGATGTCGCCCGGCTTCTCTTTTGAAAATACTGTCCCGATACGCGAATTTGCATTCCTTTGCGGGGAGCAGTCGTGTTTTCATCATTTTTGTATCAAATACCTCTACCTCCGTTATCACCTCTTTCACCTCCGCTCCATACGCTCCAATATTCTGCACCGGCGCGCCTCCCACTGAACCGGGGATGTAAGAAAGATTTTCGAGTCCGTATAATTTTTGAAAAATGGTGAGAGCGACAAAACTGTCCCAGTTTTCTCCCGCTCCGACTTCAATCAGGAATTTTCCGTCTTCGCCTTTCTTCTCTTTCATCTTTATTCCCCGAATTTCATTTTTTATGACGAGTCCCGCGAAGCCCTCGTCAGGGACGAGCGTGTTCGACCCTTCTCCTAAAACGAAAAAAGGCAGGCTCTCTTTTTTGGAAAAAGTGACTGCCTCTTTTAATTCGGGAATGGATTTTACGATAACAAAATAGCGGGCTGAGCCGCCGAGTTGAAAAGTGGTGAGCGCCGAAAGAGAAATTTTTTCTTGTATGACCATGAAATTCAGGATTTTCGCGTTTGGATGCAGTTCCCATTTTTACCTACAAGTCCTAGAGTAGCTGCAAAAATGAGGACACCGCTGGCAAGCGGGGTAAGAGGTAACTTTTGCGCCAAAAGCGAAAGTCCAGATTGCGTGTATAGATGGTTAGCGGGTGCTAGCTCCAAAACTAATGTCTTATATGAGTGCAAACCGCTAACCATCAATCGACACAATCAGCCCACAACGGAAGACCCGTCATCCGTTGCTACTAATTGTAGCATTTTGGTAGTGGAGTGTTAACAGGATGCCTGTAGCGTGTAGCGTGTAACGCAAAACGTAAGAAAAAGAAAAATTCTTATTTTTTCCTCCTTCAGACGCTACACGTTATACGTTACAAGTTACACATCTCTCCATATACGTCAAACCCCGCCAAGGCGGGGGTTAACGCAGACATTCGATTGGTTAACTAGCTATTGCTAGCACTCACATTTAAGAGTATAGCAAATTCAGTCTTAAAAGTCAAGTCTTTGTATAAGGCCACCCATCTTTGCACTCTCCGCCTCTCGTTAGTTGATAACGGTT
>JBDTMN010000005.1 GCA_039934295.1 Candidatus Taylorbacteria bacterium
AACCGCTATGTAGAGCGGTTTCTTCATGTCAAGGACGGTCCTTGCCGGAGGCTTTGTCCTTTTGCTGGAGGCCTTAAGACCTTGCTGGGAGCCTTGGAGGCCTTCTACTTGCAAATATTTGGGTACTGTTGCGTAAGTTGACCTGCATATACATAAAATTGTTGAAGTTGAGTAGGGTTGATGTAATTACATTCGGCTACAGGATGTCCAGTGAGTCGGATGAGATAAGACGTAGTAGCTCCTGATCCAACTCGATAATAATCTACACCAGTCGCACCAAGTTGTGTAGCGGTAGGCAAAAGAGCCGGTTCGCCCAAGCAAGCCGCTGACCCAGCAACGGTTTCTAGAAAAAGTCCAGAACCTGAATTGTTGCATATTGCTACCGCGGCTTTTAAAGAACTTAATGTTGCCTTTGTAGCAGCGATTTTTGCCTTATCTCGAGCAGTAATTAATGACGCCATCACAATTGACGCCAAGACGCCGATGATTGAGATGACGACCAAGAGTTCGATGAGGGTGAACCCTCGCTTCCCAAACAAGTTACCGCCAAATTTTGGTGTTCGGGTAAAACCTTTTTTTATGTTTGAATACATATTTTTTAATTAATTATAACTTAAAACTTTCAATGATTATATTATAAGACATATATACTTTTCAAGCAAAGGAAAACCCGCTTTACGCGGGTTTTCCTTTGCTAATATCAAGATGGAGACCTTACGGATGCCCTCTTTATTTACAAGTCGAGGGAAAAACAAAACCGCTTTGATCTATATAAGTGGTAGCTGTCGGACACTTACCCAATACGGTTGTATCTCCAGCAGTAATGAATATCTTGAAATCGTCTGTTGTAGCACAAGTAGCATCATAGCCGGCTTGTGCTGTGGCAGTAGCAAATGTAGGATGGGTTCCAATTATAGCGGCAGCAGCGACATCCGCAACCTTATCGTCACACGCTACAATCATAGCAGGATGAGCACCTGTCGCTTCTGATTTGAAGGCAGCGACTCTTGCCTTATCTCGAGCTCCATTCAACGACACCAACACAATTGACGCCAAGATACCAATAATTGCAATAACGACCAAGAGTTCGATAAGGGTAAACCCTTTTTTCATAGATGAATACATAATTTTATGGTTAATTAATATTAAATGAAATTTATATTTTGGGAGTCAAGGAACGACCTTTTTTAAGATGGTCATACGACCATTGCTCCTTAGTAAGAACTAAGGGTTACCTAAGGTCGCACCTTGACTCGAAGACGTTTATTTTTCTTCGACCACTCCCATAAGAGGGAGTCGTTATATACCAATGCGTGTATTATACATCAAAGAAATGCGCAATGGAAAGGGGATGTGGATAACCCGAGATTATGTAACATGTAACATATAACATGTAACATGAGAAAGAGGGGAAATTTCTTTTTCAGACGCTTCGAAAGAGAAGATCAAGGCCCGACCTTTTTTGGGACTTAAGGTCGGGCCTAAAAGAGGAAGACTACGCGGAGGAAATATTGTAAATAGGGAGAAGGACGGAAGCGAGAAGAATTGCGACGCCCACTCCGAGTCCTACAATCATCACCGGCTCAATCAGGCCCACCATGGTGTCCACCGCAGTCGTAACTTCTCGACGGTAAAATTTGGCGAGATTTTCCAATATGCTCCCAAGCTCTCCGGACTCCTCTCCCACTTTCATCATTTGAATCAAGATACTCGGCATCTCTTTGTATTTGCCCATTGAGACCGAAAGGGGGCTTCCACCTTTGACATCTTCATTCACCGCTAACAAAATCTTCTGGTAGTACTTGTTTCCCACCACGTCTGCCGTAATCTCGAGCGCGTGGACGATTGGAATAGCGGACATGAGCATCGTGTTCAGGTTGTCGGCAATTCTTGAAAGGTAGAGCTTCTGATAAAGCGAGCCCAAATAGGGAACAGAAATTTTGAAACGGTCAAAAGCAAGCCCTCCTTCCTGAGTGCGAATGTATCGAATGAAGAAAAAGACGCCCACAATCAAAAAGACGACAATAATAATGCCGTAATTGACGAAAAAATTGCTCAAGCCAATAACAATCTGGGTATAGATAGGAATCTGCTGACCCGACTCTACAATAATCGCGGTGATTTTGGGAATGACGACCGTGAGCATCAAAATCATGACCGTCACAAAGGTAAAGATGACGAACCCCGGGTATATCAAAGCGCCTTTCACTTTTGAGGTTACCTCGTAGGTGCGGTCGAGATAGTCGGCAAGGTAGCTGAATATCTGATTCAACTTGCCCGATTCCTCTCCGGAACGAATCATGCTGATGTAGAATGTGGAGAAGATTTTCGGGTGCTTTGCCATGGCGGCGGAGATAGAGCTCCCGCCCTGTATATCATCGGCAACCTTGCTCAATGTTTCCGACAAAAGATGGCTGTGCGCGTCCCCCGCGAGCAGTCTGAAGATGCGGAGCGCGGAGATTTGCGCTTCAAAAAGGGTCGCGAGCTGTCTTGAAAGGATGACGATGTCTTTGTTTGAAACACGGTCAAGAAAAGCGATGTTTGTGCCCAAAGAAAATCCCTTTTCTTCCGGCTTGATGGAAGACACGGCAAGTCCCCGCCTCTGAAGCGAGCTTATTGCCACATCAATGTTGATGGCCTCGATCGCCCCGTCTCGCGGAACGCCTGTTGTATCGACTGATTTGTAGTTAAAAAGCATAATTTCTATATCACTGAACTGACTCGGACTAAGAACTCGGAACGACACGGAAAGGTTCCGATTCTGTTCCGTGCTCGAAGTCCGTGTTACTTCCGTGGTTATATCATTCTTTCAAGTGTCTTCGTGTTTAACGAATGCTGATAGGCGCTCTCGATGGTAATCTCGCCCGCTCGGACCAGATCCGCCAAGCTCCGGTTCATGTCTATCATTCCCAGCTCCAAGCCGGTTTCGATAACGGTATTCAGCTCGTGAGTCCTGTTTTCGCGAATGAGGTTCGAGACGGCGTTGTTCGCTATCAAAAGCTCGTAGGCAGGAATGAGGCCTCCAGAGATTCGCGGAATAAGTCTTTGGGAAAAAATGCCGGTCAAGCTCGATGCAAGCTGAATTCTAATCTGGCCCTGCTGTTCGGCAGGAAAAGAATCTATGATTCGGTTTATTGTTTGGGCGGCATTGTTGGTGTGAAGGGTAGAGAATACCAAATGCCCGGTTTCAGCGGCCGTAACGGCTGTAGCAATCGTTTCAATCCCCCGCATCTCACCTATCAAAATCACATCCATGTCCTCCCTGAAGACGGAGAGAAGCGCGCTCTCAAAGTCTTTGGTGTCAAGCCTAACTTCCCTCTGGTCGATAATTGCTTTTTTCTGCTCGTAGATGTACTCGATGGGGTCTTCAATCGTGATGATGTGCTCCGCGCTCTCCTGATTGATCATCTCAATCATAGCGGCGAGAGTAGTGGACTTGCCGTGCCCCACCGGACCCACCACGAGAAAGAATCCCTGCTGTTTTCGGGTAAAATCTTCGAGTATCGGAGGAAGATTGAGCTCGGCTATGGTTTTTATTTTCCTTGGCACCAGCCGAAGAGCAAAGGCGATAGAACCTTGTTGGAAATACCCGTTTCCCCTAAAACGCCCGATATCTTTATAGGAAAAAGAAAAATCAATCTCCTTGGTTTTCAAGAAAAGGTCTCGGTTTTCCGGAGTGAGAAGCTCGCGGACAAATCCGTCGGTATCCGCTTTGGTCAAGACCGATTTTTTGACGAGGGGAATCAGGAAGCTTGCCACGCGAATAGTCGGATGCCTGCCTTCGGAGAGGTGGATATCCGACGCCCCTTCCTTAATAACTATGGATAATAAATCGTCTAATTCTGCTTTGAAGTCTGTCATAATATTTCACTGAACTGACTCGGACTAAGAACTCGGAACGACACGGAAAGGTTCCGATTCTGTTCCGTGTTCGAAGTCCGTGTTACTTCCGTGGTTACTTTTTCTTTTCCTGAATAATTTTTTCGACTTCTGTTACCACTTCTGAAGGAATGGTGGTCGCTTTGACAATGTAGCCGTCGATGCCATATTTCTTCGCATTTTCGATGTCCTCCGATTGGCTCTGGTTGGAAAGAACGATAATGGCGGCGAGAGGTGCAAGATGCAGTCTCCTCATCTCCTGCAGAAATTGAATGCCGTCAAGGTCAGGCATTACAATATCCACCGTAATCGCATCCGGCAAAAGTCCTTCTCGAAGTTTTCTTAAAGCATCATTGCCACCTGCCGATACAATCACGTTGAATCCTGCCTTCTTGAATTTTATGTCGTACATGCTTAAAAGAAATGCATCGTCGTCGATTACTAAAATTGTTTTTTGTTTTGAGTCCATATATATATTTCACTGAACTGACTCGGACTAAGAACTCGGAACGACACGGAAAGGTTCCGATTCTTCTGTGTTCAGAGTCCGTGTTACTTCCGCGTTTATAACCTGTTCACTTCTTCAAACGGTATTTCTCTCTTGAATGCTTTAATAATAGCATCTTCTTTCATTGTAAGCATCCCCTGCTCACGGCCGATTCTCTTGACTTCGCTTGCAGAAGGATTTTTCAGAATGACCGCCTCGAGCTCTTTACTCATTTGGAGGACTTCAACGACCGCCACTCGCCCGCTCGTGCCCTTCGGGTGTTCCGGTGTGGCGACTGCTTCGAATACATTGGCACCCATGGGAATTTCTTTCTTGAATATCTCCGGCAAGTCCTCAAATTCTTTCTCTATGAGAAGCTTGATACTCCCTTCGACAGGAATTTCTTTCCCAGCGCCTTCCGGCAACACTCGCGCCAATCTCTGGGCAATTGCGAGAATTAATGTCGGCGCAATCAAGAACGGGTCAACTCCAAAATCGAGCAGTCTGGGGATAACTCCTACGGCATTGTTGGTGTGAATGGTGGAGAGCACCAAGTGCCCAGTCAAGGCCGCCTGAACCGCAAGACCGGCCGTTTCTTTATCGCGAATCTCTCCCACCATGATGACATCTGGGTCCTGCCTCAAAGTCGTGCGAAGACCGGTGGCAAACGTGTAGCCGATTTCCGGAAGAACCTGCGACTGACTCATGCCCGGGATATTGTATTCCACAGGGTCCTCGAGGGAGAGCACGTTTTTGGTCTCTTTGTCCACCTCATTTAACATTGAGTAGAGTGTTGTAGACTTGCCCGAGCCCGTGGGGCCAGAAATTAAAATAAGGCCGTAGGGGCGCTTGATGGCGTCAATGATGAGATTCAAATTGCGCGGAGTGAGCCCGAGCGCGTCCAGACGCTTCACTCCCTTTTCCGAATCGAGAATTCTCATCACCACCTTTTCTCCGTAATAAGAAGGGAAGGTCGAGACGCGAAAATCAATTTTCCTGTCCTCGATTTTCGCGCTGAAGCGACCGTCCTGCGGCTTCCTTTTTTCATCAAGCTTCATATTGGAAAGAATTTTGATTCTCGCCACCACCGCGGAATGGACTTTGACAGGTAGAACAATTGAGGTGTTGAGAATCCCGTCCACTCGGAAACGCACACGAATGTTTTCCGCCATATGCTCGATGTGAATGTCCGAAGCGTTGCCGGCAGTCGCGTAGTGGAGAATGGTGGCGACGATTTTGGTGACCGGAGCATCTTCGATAATGGTCGTCTTTCCTTTGGTCACTATAATATCTTCCTTCGGACTTTCCGGTTTTCCCTCCGTTGCAAGTTCTGTGTCAAGCTCAGTCAAAGCTTCCGTTACCTCTCCCGAGAGACCCTTGTACATTTCAATCACCCGGTCAAAATCTTGAGCCGAGACTAAAAAAAGTTTGAAAGGCAAGCTGACTTTTGAAGAGATGAAGGAAATGGCGTCCCGCGCTTCTATACTGTCTGGGTCAACGAGACCCACCTCCAAGACACCATCCGAAAGTCCTATCGGAACAAAACGATAGTAAGCGGCCGACTCCTCCGGCACGTATTTTAAAATCTCAAAAGGAATAACCAGATTTTTGAGGCTTCTTGACGGAATTCCCAAAGCTTCGCCCTTGTTCGTCAAAATGACCTCAGGGCTGACTCCCTTCGCAATCAAAATCTCCTCAATCGGTTTTCCTTTTTTTTCGGCCTGCTCCTTGATGGAAGAAATATCCTTCCGTTCAATGATTTTTTTTTCAGCCAAAACTTCTAATATACCCATAGTGTATGACCTATAACTAATAACTGAATAACCGATAACAGAGTAAAATCATCGCGTTCTTTTCTGGTCATTCAGTTATTCAGTTATTCAGTTATGAGTTATCTGACTCACCTCGTTTGTGTCGACGTCGATATCGGTTGGGAAAGGTTTCCAACTCCTATTGGCGCGAAAGGATTACTTCTGCCTTGAGGCTCTGCGGTCACTTTTCGAGAAAAATCCTGGAGAGATAGAAAGGTCTTGGTTCGAAAAATTGTGTCGCTCATCGTAATCGAGTTTACGGTCTGGAGCTCCGCAATAATATCCTTGCCCACAAGCGTCTGGGGCTGTCCCGATTGCTCTAAAGCATCCGAAGTGGAAGGAGTTCCCTTGTTCAAATACTTATAGCCGATAAAAACCAGAAGCAGGGCTATGAGGACTCCTATAATGATGGTTATTTTTTTAGTTGACATCCGGTTAGAAGTTTATGCCTTAATAATTTTCTCTCATTTCTTGCTTTATTTCAATATCCTGGATCCCTCCCCACTTTTGGAACAAACGATGTTCAAAAAATCAAAAGTGGGGAGGGATGACAAAATAAGAATTTTGTCACTTTTCACTTTCAACTTTTACTTAAGCCAGTACGTGCTCGCATTTACGGTAAAATCATACAGGGTGGAATCTTTCTCGACTGGCTTCAAGATGATGCTCGTCACATCAAGAATACGCAGACTTCTCTCTAAATCCGTAAGAAAATTGGAAAACTTATCGTATGAAGTCGTGAGAGTGAAAGACAGGCTCGCCTTGTCAAAATCGGTTTGCGCCTGACCCGTCGTACCCGTGGTGTCTGCAACCCCAGCAACTTTAGCGTCCTGCGGATTGGCCAATTTAACCGTTTTCACAAGAATACCGTGATTGTCAGCTATGCCGTTTAAATCCGATACCATTCGGACTGTGTCTACGTTGTCCGGCATGAGTTTCCCGAGTTTTTCCAGATTATCTTTCCCTATCGCCTCCTTCTTTTTCACCAGCCCATCACGGAGCGTTGTCAACTGTTTTGCTTTTTCGAGCGCATCCTGGTACACGAGCACTTCTTTTTTCAAATCCAGATTTTTGGCGTACTGCCCGCGAATAAATCCGAAAAACAATCCAGCGGAGGCTAGTAAAAGGATAATTGGAGTTATGAGGCGGTTTGAGTACATATTATTATCGTAAATTTGTTGTTGTCGCGGAAGAGGTCGTTGCTGTCCGCGTGGTGGAAGCTGTCGGGGAGACGATTGGGGAGACTACCGGTGTTACTCCGGCCGAGCTAATCTTATACAGAAGCAAAGAAGGGTCAACGCTCATCTTAACTTTAAAGGAGACATTCCGGTTCTCGTCGAGGGCTAAGTCATAAAAAGAAGGGTTCTTGAACGCCTTTTGTTTTCTGAATATGTCTGACTGGAGAGTGACCGCATTAAAGCCTCTCCCTATGCCTTCCATGGACACGTCGAAAGAACCCAATTTTTCATCGCCAAATTGAAATGTCTTGAACTGAACTGTCTGAAGGGTGAGACTTTGAAGGGCCTGAAAAAGCGAGGAAATTCCCGTATGACTTCCCAGAATTTTTTCAGCGATTTGAATTCTTTTGTCATCGCGCGCCAAATCGGCGATCAAAGCAGATTGAATGTTCTTTTGCTCCACGGCAAGCTTCTCGTCCATAACTTTAATATTATTTTTGAGATAGTAGTTGTACCCAAAGATTCCGATTGACCCAAGAAAGACTATGACGAAGAGAATTATCGAGATAAGCGAAAATAAGCCGACACTACTGCCACGGCTTCCTCCCCCGCTGTCCACAACAGGTTTTTTCGGGATAAATGATGCTTGTCCTCTTGGTTCCATATATATTTCACTGAACTGACTCGGACTAAGAACTCGGAACGACGCTGAAGGGTTCCGATTCAGTTCCGTGTTCAGAGTCCTTGTTACTTCCGTGTTAATCTACTTCCTGCAACTTTCGAAGCGCCAATCCAACCGCAACGGCAAACTCGGGACCAGCGGATTTCAAAATGTTCGCGAGAAACGCAGGTGCTTCCACTTTTGAAAAAGGGTCCGCCGAAATTACCTGTACTTGAAAAGCCTGCTCGGCCATTTTGAGAAATCCCTGCAACCCCGACCCTCCTCCCGTAAGAACGACCTTGCCAACATTTTTATTATACTTTTTCTGATAGCTTAATAATAATCTATTCGACTCGGAAAATATATAGTCAAGTGTTGATAACATTATGCCCTGCATATCCTTGTTTCCGCCACCAAGGTCGAGCCCCTTTGTTCGTTTCAGATTTTCGGCCTCTTCCACGCTTACCGACATCGCCCTGGCAATGCCCAATGTGAGGTCTTGGGAACCCCGGTCAATAATATGTGATGTCTTCAAAATGCCACGCTCGACAACATAGAGCTTGGTCGAACTTGCTCCCATGTCAAAAATCATAACCGGACTAACCTCGGCATCGAGCACGGCTCGGATGGTGCTGAAAATCTCAATTTCAAAAAAGCTCGAATCAAGTTGCGAAAGACGAACGATTTCTCGCATGTCATTCAAAGCATCGTTGTGGATAACTACAAGAAGGACCTGGGTTTTCTCAAGTTTTTTTTGAAGCACCGGAGCGTTGTTTCCCTTGTCTCCCTGAATCTCTTCTTCCTCATTCCAGATTTTGTCCTCTCTCGGCAATATCCACCAATCGAGCGTAACTTCGGAGATAGAAACGGGAATATATTTTCTGGCCTCCAAGGGAATCATATCCGCTATCTGCTTTTGATCCGTAGTCGGCACCTCAATCAAACTAATTAAGCTCGAAGACATCGAAATAGAAATGCCGCACTTTTTTGTCGTCGCATTCGCCTCCTTTAATATATCGTTCAGAGCTTCAGCAACTTTCCCAGGCGGAAGGTGAGTCGCCCGTCCCACTTCGAGCCCGGCATAGGGACCAAGGGCAAGAGCGCCGTATGTTTCCAAAACGGCTTTTCCTTTCTCTTTTCGAAGCTGGACGAGCTTGATTGAGGAAGGTCCGATGTCCACCCCGAGGACGCTTCGGTCATTTTTTTTAAATAATTTCGATAAAAATGACATGAGTATTGGTAGGTGCTAGGTTTAAGCTGTTAGGTGTAAGTATGAACAAAAAAGAAAGTGAGAATCTTTATCAAATTTTCTTAAGCTAACACCTTACACCTCGCACCTCAAACCTGCTGACTATACATGATATGATTATAGCACTATTTTGGACTATATGAAAAAAATAAGCGAGTTTTTGCTTGACTTTCTTTTTCCTGCTTCAAAAAAAGCGGCAAGAATCGAGAAAATGACCGCCAGCGATTTTCGAAAGGAAATCGGGGTGGGAGACGCTATGGGAGCGCGCGGAGATAAGGATATTCACCCGCTTTTTGAATATCGACATCCCCTTGTTCGCGAGGCAATCTGGCAAATAAAATATAAAGGAAACAGAAAAATAACGAAACTCCTTTCGGAAATTCTCTACGAGGAAATCGTTGCCGAAATCGAAGATCGCGCCCTCTTTGAAAACTTTAAAAACCCGCTTTTAATTCCGGTGCCAACAAGCAAAAAGCGACTCCAAAAAAGGGGATTCAATCAGATGGAACTTTTGGGCGGGGAGCTCAAGAGTCTCGACGAAAATAGAACATTTGAATTTAGTCCTGGCATTTTGATTAAAATAAAAGACACTCTGCCACAGACGCTTCTTAAAGATCGTCGTCTCCGCCTCGGAAATCTCGTCGGCTGTTTCGCCGTAACAGACGCGCAAAAAATTAAAAATAGAAACATCATTTTGATTGACGATGTGTTGACGACCGGCGCAACTCTCGCCGAAGCAAAACGCGCGCTTATAAATGCAGGGGCGAGGAGAGTGATTGCGTTTACACTGGCACATTAGGGAAAGGTGTTAGGTGTTAGCTATTAGCTGTTAGCTTTTCGAAAGAGAAGAAAAAATGGAGAGAAAAAGAAAAATGTGATACATTACGTTCAAATGGAAGGGTGTCAGAGAGGCCTATTGAGCAGCTTTGCTAAAGCTGTAAGGGGTAATTCCCTTCGAGGGTTCGAATCCCTCCCCTTCCGCAGCGAAAAATTGTTGCAATTTTGAGCAAGGAAGGGAGAGATGTGCCTACGCACATCTCGTGAGGGATTCGAAGACCTTCTCCCTTATCCCCCACCACTTTGTTGCAATGTGGTGGGGGATGGGAAAGGTGTACTGGTCGAGTAGCGACCGTTAATCCCTCCCCTTCCGCCAATGATTCGCAAGGACAGCCCTGATGCTGTCCGAGCGAATCATCATTGCGTGATTGGGGAGGGATTCGAAGCCCGATTGAGCATTTTTTCGAGCTTCTTAACGTAGAAAAAATCCAATCGGGGTACTGAAACTGTAAGTTTCGAATCCCTCCACTTTCTTAACCCCGCAGCGTTGCCGAGAATCGTCCCCTTCCGCAATTTTAAAAAATTCTAATCTGACATTTTCAACAATTGCAAAATGGAGGAGAGTGGTCAAAATTTCAATTGATAAACTTTTGAAATAAACTATGCCCAAAATTAAGGATATACCAAAATTTGATAGACCTAGAGAGAAACTGGAAAAATATGGTTCAGGAAAATTATCTGATGCTGAACTTTTAGCAATTCTACTTCGAACAGGTACGAGAGATTTAAATGTTTTAAAATTAGCTCACAAGATTTTGCAAAAATTTGAAAAAGAAAAATTTGTCAATATAACAATTGATGAATTGAAGACCATTCATGGATTAGGTCCAGTAAAGGCTTGTGAGATTATTGCTTGTTTCGAGTTAGGAAAACGTATGTTGAAAGGCAAAAAATCATCAATTTTACTTTCTTCTAAAGATGTTTGGGAACGGATGGAAGATATTAGAGGGAGCAAAAAAGAGCATTTTGTAGTTTTTTATTTGGATAGTAGAAACCAAGAAATACAGAGAGAAATTATCTCAGTAGGGACTCTCAATGAGAGTTTGGTTCATCCCCGAGAGGTTTTTGAGGGTGCAATCAAAAATAACGCTTCCTCGATTATTATTGCTCATAATCACCCTTCAGGAGATTTGGGGCCATCTGAAGCTGATATTGAGATAACAAAAAAATTAATCCATGCTGGAAAAATTCTAGATATCAAGGTTGCTGATCATGTAATTGTCTCCAGCTCATCTTTTATGGGTTTTATTGCAAATATCGTATGAAAATAAAAAGTGACAAAAAAGCTAAAGAAGAATTTGCAGAAATTCTTAAAACTAGAGGTTATTCTGATGTGCGGATAGTAAAGCAACCAGCTGATATTACTGCTATAAAAAATGATACAACATATTTTTTTGAGATTAAAAAAACTTCTGCGAAGAAGGAGTATTTTGGTGCAGCGACACTTACGGAATGGAGAGCTGCATATGAAAATCCCAATAGTTATTTTTTTGTTATAGCACAAGAGATACCAGAAGGTTTTAATTTTATTGAGTATACTCCTGATGAATTTGAGAAATTCTCATCTATTCCTCCTTTTAAAATATTTTTCAACATACCTTTAAATGGAAATAACAAAGTTGAAACAAGAAGGAAAAATAGGTCTGCAATTCAATTTATGAGAGAAAAATTGATAAAATTGGACGAGATATTTTCAACTTTTAAAAATGGCTAAAATATATCAAACAAAAGAACAAGTCTTGGAAAAAGCAGAAACAATTTTGCATAAATCTTTGCGTGAGGTTATTTCCTTAGAATCACTTGGAATTATTGAGACCCAAATTGGAGAATATGGAATGAAGCGCAAAGGATTTTTGGGTGATTTGATAGAAAAATACTTTTTTGATATTAACCCCGGAAATATTAGTGAGCCAGATTTTAAAATTGCAGAGGTTGAACTTAAAACTACTCCACTAAAGAAACATGGCAATAAAAAATTAGTTTCGAAGGAAAGATTAGTTTTCTCAATGATTAACTACGACACTGTCGTGAATGAAACATGGAAGCTAAGCTCTTTCTTAAAAAAGAACAGGTCATTATTATTGATGTTCTACTTATGGATGGAAAATAGGAGTATTCTTGATTATGAATTTAAATTTGTTCATCTATTGAATTTGCTAGAAGATATTTCTAGTGAAGATTTTTTTCAAATTCAAAAGGATTGGGAGTATATTGTTTCAAAAATAAAACGAGGAGAAGCACATCTTTTATCTGAAGGCGACACTTACTATCTCGGTGCTTGTACGAAGGCGGCGAATAGTCGAGTTGTAAGAGATCAACCAATGAATCGTATGCCCGCAAAACCCCGTGCATTTTCTTTCAAACAACAATATATAAATTATCTGATCCAAACAAAGCTACTTGGCGAAAAAACAAACACAGACTCAATTTTTAAGAAACAGAGACGAATTGAGACTATAGAAGATTTAATTAAGGAAAAGTTTTCTGCGTTTATAGGAAAAACTGACAAAGAAATACTTAATAAACTTGGCTCAAATCTCGGCACAAAAGCAAAAAGCTATAAGAGATTGATTGTTAATAGGATTCTTGATGTTAATTCAAATAACATCGAAGAGCTAGAAAAAGCCAATATAACTCTTAAGGTAATAACACTTGAACATAGTGGGACACTTAAAGAATCTATGTCATTCCCTGCATTTGATTACAAAGATTTAGTAACTCAAATTTGGAATGATGACGAAGAAGAATCAATGGCTGATTTTCACCTACAACTTGAAACTAAAAAATTCTTGTTTGTTGTGTTTCAAAAACAGAAAGGAAGTGACGACATAATACTCAAAAAAACTATGTTCTGGAATTTTCCAATGAAAGATATTTCTGAGGCGGAGAACGTTTGGCAAAAAACAATTGATTGTATTAATGATGGTAGGTACGATAAATTACCAAAACTCAAAGATAGTCATGTGGCACATGTTCGTCCTCATGGAAAAGACTCGACCGATACAATTGCAACACCTCAAAATACACAGGAAATGAAGCGCTGTTTTTGGCTTAATGCTAAATATATACAACAAGCCATAGAAAACAAAAAAGATCAAGGTTGATCAATTTGTTGCTATTTGCTATAATTACCTCATGAAGAAAATACGAGTTGCTGAATTATTTGCAGGTGTGGGTGGGTTTAGAATTGGCCTGGAATCTGCTGCAAAAAAACAAAAAAACCTTAAATATGAGGTTGTCTGGAGTAGTCAGTGGGAACCGGGTGCAACCACTCAACACGCATCAGAAATATATGAGTTAAATTTTGGTAAAGATGGACATTCAAATGAGGATATCCAAGAGGTCATCGCAAATAAATTTCACGAGATTCAAGATCACGATTTGCTCGTTGGCGGATTCCCTTGTCAGGATTATTCCGTCGCAAGAACACTAAGCCAAGCTAAAGGATTAGAGGGAAAAAAGGGGGTACTCTGGTGGTCAATTTATAATATCCTCAAAAAAAAAGGGAAAAATGCTCCCGGTTTTCTTATGTTGGAAAATGTTGACCGTCTTTTAAAATCACCATCTGGCCAGAGAGGTCGTGATTTTGCAGTTATGCTCTCATCTCTTAATAATTTAGGATACATCGTCGAATGGCGAGTAATAAATGCGGCCGAGTATGGAATGCCTCAAAGAAGAAGAAGAGTCTATATCCTAGGATATAAGAAAGGAACAAATATTTACAAAAAAATTAAAGCCGAAAAAAATAAGGAAAAATGGATAAATAATGACGGAGTCATTGCAAAAGTTTTTCCTGTAAAAAATACAATTACCAGCAATAACAGATTTTTCTTAGAGAAAGATTTAGTGAGACTATCTAAAAATTTTTCACTGGGTAAATCAACGAAAAGTCCTTTTGAAATCGCAGGCATTATGATTGACGGAGATGTTTACACACACAGAGTTACTCCTGAGTACAACGGCAACCTTACTACCTTAAGAGACCTTGTTGAGTCTGATGAGAAAAAGATTCCAAAAGAATTTTTTATTGATACTAAAGATATGCCTATGTGGAAATATCTTAAAGGAGGGAAAAAAGAAGCCCGAAAAAGTAAAAATGGATTCACCTATGATTATTCTGAGGGTGCTATGGTTTTCCCCGACTCATTAGAAAAACCATCTAGAACTATAGTGACTGGAGAAGGCGGTTCTTCACCTTCAAGATTTAAGCATGTAATAAAGACAAAATCAGGAAGTCTCCGCAGGTTAATACCGAAGGAGCTTGAAAAATTAAATATGTTTCCAGAGGGTCACACAGAAAAAATGCTCAATGGGAAACTGACTCCTGACATAAAACGTGCTTTCATCATGGGTAATGCCCTTGTCGTCGGCGTAATAGAAAAATTGGGAAAATCTTTGGCTATGTTTCTGTAGGAGATGAATTTTAAAATAATCTTGATGCTTTGTATAATCTGACAGAGAAGTCCGCCTTCGGCAAGGACCGTCCTTGACATAGATTTGTCGAGCTTGATACTTCTGACAACTTTCTCAGCCTATACTCGGCACCTTCAATCATGGAAGAGTAAGCAAAATTAGACCACACTTTTCAAAATAGAAAGGGCACCTTTCTATTACCTTTCTATTACTGAACGTGCGGTTCAGAATCTTCGTTGGGATTTCGTTCCATATCTACTAACAAAAGTCAGTAAACTTAGGAACGTTTCTTATTAAGTTGTAAGGTAACTATAGCAAAATACACCTAAAAGAACAGGTTTTTTAGCTTCCGTGAATATAGAAACTAAAGTGATTTTAACCAATCAATGACCTTAATATTAGTTTCAAGCATTTCGATCACTTCTCTTTGTTTTGGTTCTTTTCCTTTATGCACAATCTCATTTCTTGTCTGATCGTAGAGCGTACACCACTTATTCCAAAGAGGTTCATCGGCTTCGTATAGAGATGTACTTTTTAGTTCTCTTAAACATTCTTTTAACCTTTCTTTTGTACGCCAATGCTGATCAAGATATTTTACCGCATCAGGTTCAGAATCTCCTCGTAATAGTAATATTTTGAATAAAAAGTTTTCCAAAAAAATCTCAAGTGCCTGAAATGATTGCACTACTGCAAGAGTGAAATCTTTGTTATCCAAAGACGTTTGAGCATCTAGTAACAGAAGATCGAAAATCTCAGGTTTTTCTCCCTTTTCAAGCATCTCTTTAATTTTTGTGATCTCATTCTTAGATCGATTCATTGTGGCAGTCTCAATACCAAAACCTGATCCCAATATGTAAAATCCTTTATTATGTTCTATGAAATAGATTGTATTTATCTCAAGCGTACCCAATCTTTGGACAAAGCCATTTCTAGTTACCCCACGATAGCTATCTATCAATTTATTCACTACTGTAAGAGCAGTCTCTTTAACGTCGTCGATAACTTTTTCTAATTGGTTTCGATTAGCCAATTCTTGTACAGAAGTTGTTTTGTCGAATTGAATATAAAGAGCTGAATATCGGAACGTGCCATTTTGATCTTTCATTCTCTCGATATTTCTACCTGTAAAGTCCTGTTCCCATCCATCATCAAAATCAACAGGTACTTTTGGAGTTAAAATTACACTGTTATTAAAATATGTTGTTTTATCTTCTGAAAAGAAATCAATCTCACTCGATTTTACCGCACCCTCCTGAGCTTTTTTAGTCCATATTTTTCTATGTATCAACAAAGCCTTGATTCCTAGTTCTGGTAGATCAACCTCTAGTTCATAGTGATTTGGTATATGTAAGCAGTACGGTAGGTGTGCCTCAACAAAAATATTACCGTAATCACAGTCTTTGAGGGCATCAGGATTATCATACTGAAAAGCCATTTGTGTCGTGTATATCGCGCTTAAAGGAGTAAGTCTTACAATCTGTAAATCTTGTTTGATCTTTTCTCTTAGATTTTCTTCTGGTGTCTCTGTAAGTTTATCTTTATTTGCGATTAGTGAGAGTTCTTCTTCTGAGGAAGTTTCTCCTACGGTAAAGACACCTTTGATGTTAATTTCAGTCTTGTTTTTGATTCTAAGCGGGTCTGCCATATAGTTGTATGCCTATTTTAGCAAATATAGGTATTTTATATAGGGTCTATATTGTTCTCCCTCAGTAACCTTTCTAAGTGCTCGATCCGTTGTTCTTGTTGGGTTAGTTGAAAAGCAACCACAGCGCTAGATGAAAACTCGTGAGGGCGTTTTAGCTCCAAGTATCGCCACGATGATTTTACATCTCCATTCAATAACGCTTGGAAGATTGCTTTGCGAGCAAGCAGTATTGGAGTGGCTTGTAAAAGCTCGATTTTGTTGCGAAACTCGGGATTATTTTTACAGTATCGATAGAACGAATCTGTCGAAATACCCGCCAAATTACAGGCTTCTTGAGCTGTACCACCTATTGAAGAAACATACTGTAATTTCGCAACAACCTCATTTTCGTCTTTCCCGTCAAAGACAGGTCTACCAACGTATCTATTTTTGATCCTTGCTCGATAAGGAGAGAAAGTTAATACAACATCACGGACTTTGAGTTTTTGCTTCTGAAATGTAATCATAGAGATTAAGCAGTTATATCAGCGGTTTCCTTAGATAGTTTAGGTATATAAAAATAATTTGATGGCACTACCCAATAGGTTCTAATGTCATCTACTACCCTCCGCCCATACAAAAAACGAGCACTCTGGAGGTGCTCGTTTTTTGTATGGGCGGAAGTTTTTAACCGAAGTTCGAACGTTTTTTTAAAAAAATTCGCAACAGAACTATGTAGTCCACTTAAATCCTAAAACTCTCTTTGATAATCCCCTTCTTGTTAGTCGACACATCCTTGCTCATTATCACAGTATAACTACCATCTGCGTTTTTCTTTTGAATTTCAACGCGAAATTCACCAGGTGGCACCAGACAATAGTATCTTCCATACGCATCAGATACGACCGATTTTATTACGGCAAATTTATCCGGAGTATATACCTTTATGATTGCGTACGAGAGAGGTTGACCCGTCCGCGAATCAATCACTGTGCCATACTGACGACCCCTAATTCCAAACATATACATCACACACAGAATGATGTAAGCGAATGAGAGAATGAGGTTTAGAGTGGAGAAGTTGAAAATATTTTCGACAATAGTAAACACCAAACCTGCTCCAAAAAGTATTTCACGTACCAGAGCAAATATTCGCTCATTTTTAGAGTGAAAAATCATCAGATCTTTGTCATGCTTTGCGAATTCGTTCCAATCAAACCCAACAGGATCTAAAGGAATATTTTTCTTCACAATTTCACCTGAAGAGATGTCAATCATTCCTCCAAAATACAAATCACCGTAGATTTCATCAAAACCTTTTCCCGACATTCGTTCCGAAGGAAATACACAGTGGGTCTTTTGAGCTTTCAACGTATACTTTCCGGGAGATAAGAGAAAACCGTATCTCCCGTCAAGGTCGGTGATTGACTCCGCTACTACGTTGCCCGAGATATCGAGTGCCGAAACAATCGCGGGATCAAGTGGCTGTTTGGTAACACTGTCGTATACCGTCCCCCATGGAGTTATTCTCTTTTTTATTCCAAAAAATATGAGGAGCAATCCCCAAAATCTTCTTAGTTGCAAAAGTAGTTCCGCAAGTGAATTGAACGACAGAGAACTTGAAACGACAGCGAGAAAAGGCACAATGAGACCGAGTGCTTTGACAACCGTTGCCTCTTTCGAATTTACAATAGTTTTGGATATACTTGTAGCGTCATCTATGATCCTTCCGACAACTGAAGTAAGACCTGAGACAATCGATACGAAAGACGTATTGCTTCCTGAAGTCGATATGCCATTGTTACCAGACGTGTTTTTTGTGTTGTCAATATTGTCAACATTATTGTCCACACTAGAATCGAAAGGTCCTGGGTTATTGTCGTTGGGATTAGTCTGCGTGTCGTTCATATTTGAATCAAGAAGAGGGTCATTCACCGGTAATTTATTTGGCGGTGGCGTCGGAATAATCGGTGGTCTAACTACACGAGTAGTATAGTTCTTCTGGAATTCGAGTGGTATAGGTGTGCGGCGCGAAGACGAGCCTCCGGAAGAACCGCTCCCAGTAGAGCTAGGTGGCACAACTGGAGGAACCGGACAACTTTCTGTCGCAAACATCACATCCTCTCCATAGGAAAGTCCCACGGTACTTCCGGCATATGCCGCCATGTGATAGGTGGTATCGCAAATTAAATCAGTAATCGGGGCAGTGAAAGTTCCGGCCGAGAAATCTCCCGATTCAGTTGTGGTTGAGGTGTAGGAAGCAGTAAGACCATATACGATACCTCTCACATCTGGAATGACATCTCCTGTTGCCGTAATCGTTCCATTACCCGTAGCGGTAGTTTGGGTAATAGATGAAACTGCTTGAGTTGTAACGGTAGGGGCGAAAACGGCAATAGTGGTGGTCGAGAGTATGGCTCCAGTTGACGTGCCAGTAGAATTAACAGCATACGCTCGGAAGTAGTAGAGGGTGTTCGGAGTAAGACCGGTGAGATTTTCGGAGAATGATGCAGTTCCGATTTGAGCGCCCAAGGTTGAGGTGGCAATTACCGTCGAGAGGTCTGCTGACGTGCCATATGCAAAACCGCTTTCAGTTGCATCCTCTCCGCCGGTATCGGTGATGACTCCGTTTAAGGTCGCAGTAGTTTGAGTGACGGAAGAAGCAGCTTGGGTAGTGAGGAAGGAACCAGAAGGAGCGAGCGTGGCAGTCGAAAGAATGGAACCATACGAAGTTCCAGAAGGGTTTATGGCATACGCGCGAAAGTAGTAGGTGGTGTTCTGTTGTAGACCGGTTATATTTTGAAGGAATGAGGCTGTGCCAGTTTGAGAGCCCAAGGTTGAGGTGGCAATCACCGTCGAGAGGTCTGCTGACGTGCCATATGCAAAACCGCTTTCAGTTGCATCGCCACCACTACCAGTAGCGGTTATTGTTCCGTTAAAGGTTATTGAAGATATAGTTATTGCAGTGGGGGGAGAAGTCGTAACATGCATCAAATCAACAAAAGTTACAGCCCCTAAAGAATCAGTGTAATTTAGTACGTCTGAAGCTGTGGCCGTACTCGTGAATGCTCCATTCAAAAATGTGATACCTAAATTGGATATACTATTAGCCACAGCGTGACTTGAAGCAGTACCGGTAAATGTAAGAGTTGCCGTAGTACCAGCGCCGTTTACCGTCATGAGAGGAGTGAGACCGGCCGGAGCATTGCTGAGAGAGTAATCAGTATTTAAAGTGAGCGTTGAACCAGCATGAGTAAATAGGTCATTTGTAAGAGTAGCTATGCGACTTCCAGAGACGATACCGTCATCAGCGCCGGTTTCGGTGAAAGAACCGGAGTATGAGGTAATTTTAGGTTCCGCAAATTTGTATACAATAGGTGGGTGATTGCTGTTGATACCAGCATCATTAAATATTACAAATGGAGTGTCATTGTGATCTATAGCCAAAGCAATAAAGGTTACGGCTCCAACGGAAAAACCTGAAGTGCCGACAGTGTCCCACGAGGAACCACTCCATTTTTTTACCACAATTTTGTCAGCAGGAATTGTGGTAGAATCAGCATATGCTATATATGGAGTACCTAATGAATCCGTAGCGATATTCACACTAGATGCTACTCCATCAGAAAAACCGCGTGTCCCGATAAGATTCCAGGTTGCTCCATTATATTTATATACGGTAGCTTTTCCGCTATAAGGCGCTGGGAGATCAGAGTACCCTACATATGGCAATATACCCGTAGAATCAAGAGCTAATATTTTTTGAGCCTGTACACCGAAACCTGAAATACCAGTACTTCCAATGGGGACATATTCCCAATTTAGCCCATTTAATTTTTTTACTACAGCTCTATTTCCTCCACCCACACCGGTATCTTCATATGCAAGATAGGGAACATTAGAAGAATTTATTTTAATTGCTATTTTGAATGCTGAATCAACCGAAATTGTAAATGGAGCCGTAAAAGGACTAGCACCACCGACATACAGCCAAGCAGAACCGTTCCATTTTCGAACTACAGTCTTATAGTTAGATGCGTCAACAAGATCACTATATGCTATATATACAAGACCTGTTGAATCAATGGCGATAGATGGCTCACTTTGTAGATACCACTGACTTAAGCAAGCGGTGCCTTCATATACCCAATTTACTCCATCGAATTTTTTAACGCTTATGCCAAATTGTCCTTGAGTAGGACAATGTTGATCTCTAAACGCAACATATGGAACGCCAGAAGGACTGAGAGCCAGACGTGAGTAAAGAGCGCCAACGCCACCATTGATATCTGCACTGCCCACTAAAGTCCACGACGAACCATTCCATTTTTTTAAATAACTTTTGCCGGTATCATAATATACGACATATGGTATATTTTGGGAATCAAAGACTATATCCTCCCAGGCTCCTCCATGTGGAGGAGTAAATTCTGATATTGAACCACTACCAACGATAGTCCATTGAGTAACGGCTAGTGCATTCTGGGCAATAGAAAAACTTACAATAACTGTAAAAAGCGCAAGGGCATATTTAAAGTTTTTACTATTTCGTATTTTTGACATAAAACAATTAATGGTAACTACCTGTATTATTGCCATAGAATACCACAAGCTCGCAACTCACGCACACTACTCTAATAACAAAATTTAAACTAGGATCAAACTCATGAGGTGCTATTTTCTGGAATTTCAAGAATATGCAGATTGCCTCTATAAATTTTTTCTCAAGTGTCACACAAGACCGCCCCCACCAAAGCGCACTAGGCGCTAGGAAACTAGGCAGTAGGCTCTAGCAGAAATGCTAATGCCTAAAGCCTAATGAATTTCGGTGGGGAAGGAAGGAGAGGATGACGCCAGGTCAGCATGTCCCTCTGATATCCTATGCTGGCGGCGAAGCAAAACCAAAAATTTCCTTTCCATTTTTTGTCGGCCCCCCACACTCACCCGCCGAGGAAAATAAGAAAGGTAAGGAAAATTTTTGGGTTTTGCATTGCGACCGTAGGGGCAGACGAGGCGCGCAGATTAATAGCAATCATCAGGATTTAGTTCGAAATACATTCGAACTTCGTTCAGTAGATACCGCCCAATTTTGAAATTGAAAATTGGGACGGGAGATGGAAGAAAATAATTTTTATATTCTAGATATCCGACAAGATAAACGTCCTCGTTATCGGTCCGAAGAATCCTACGGGAGGCGTGATGCCATGAGCTAACTGGAACTTGGAGAGAGCGGAGCGGGTAAGAGCTCCGAAGTAGGTGGTCTCATTGCCTGGAGAACCAAAGCCCGAAAGAGCAAGAGTGAATCCTTTGGAATTTAAGTATTGCTGAAGGAGTTTTACATCGCTTCCCACTGATCCCGAACCAAGATTACGGGTGAAGGAAAGCGGGGTGAGAACAGGCGGGAGTCCTATTCCCGGAGTAATTTCCACAACTGGAGCGATTCCCGACGTATTTGGACTACACATGTATCCTGAAGGATTCTCCGGAAACGGAATCAGGGTATATCCTTCGGCGCAGACTGGAAGAGCAGATGATGGTGAAGGTAATTGAGAAATGAAGTTCGCACTGCGACCGCCACTTGAGCTTCTCCTTCTTGAGGGGGTGGGAGTGGGGGAAGGTTCTTCTGTAGGACAAGCAGTTGTAGAAAATGAGATGATAGAGCCATAAGCGGTGGCTACAGGATTTGTAGCATAAGCTCTCACGAAATATTCTGTATCACAGGTGAGGCCGGTCATGGTGCTAGTCCAGGGGCCACCGATGGCGAAACCATCTGTGGTTTTAGTGGAAAGAGCAGTGGTGGGATTTATTACTGTATCCCAGACGAGACCACTAACTGTCACTGTTGCTCCACCATTTGAAGATATAGTACCGCCACCAACTGCAGTGGTTTGAGTGATGGAAGTGACTGGGATTGTAGTGGTTACAGTGGGGACAACCACGCTACTAACCGTAACTGTAATTGGTGAAGATGTTGTGGTATTTCCAACATTGTCTCTTGCAACTGCAGTCAAAACATGGTCTCCGTCTGAAACAGAAGTCGCGTCCCAAATGATTCCATATGTAGAAGTAGTGTCTTCTATATCCAGATTTATACTATCTAGCTTGAATTGAACACCCACAACACCAAAATCATCAGAAGCATCGGCCGTAATGGAGACAGATGCACCAGAAACAACTGCTAGATCAAGTGGAGCTGTGATTGAAATACTCGGCGCCGTTGTATCAATCACAATCGCCTTGTTGGCGGCTAAGTTGGTAGCTGGAATGAAGCTCGACATTGCATTACCAGAGAGGTCGGCAATAGTGCCAGAGATTGAGTTGGTGTCTAAGTCGAGAGATGTGTCTCCAGCTTGTACGGTGTAATTACAAGTGCCGGTAGTAGAACCAGAGACCGTGAAGGTACATGTCCGGTCAGTGGCGCCAGTTTCGAGAGTGACTGTGACGCTACCAGTGGAAGTAACCGTCTCGGAGAAAGTGACGTCAATATCGATCACCTCTCCTGTCTTGTAGGTACCGTTTGCTTTGTCAGAGGAAACGTTGGTGATGGTGGGAATAGTTGGATCAATGGTTGAAACTGAAGCTTTGTTAGGGCCGTTTGCGGCATCCCAATATCCTAAATATGGATTATTATTTGAATCTAAATCTAAAGATGTGAAAGTACCTATAGATGATGTAAAACCGGCACTACCCACAGCTTCCCAAGATGAACCGTTATATTTCATGACAGTTGTCCTTAAACCATTTGCTCCATCGGAAAATCCTACATAAGGTACATCTAAAGAATCGAAGGCGAGAGATGGCCACTCTGATCCAGTGGCTCCTCCATTAAAACCAGCGCTACCAACGTTACTCCACGAACCACTGGTAAATTTCATGACAGTAATTCTATTGCTGGTTCCAACATCTTTATATGCTACATATGGAATGTTAGTGGAATCTAACTTGATTGAAGTGCTAAATACCTGTCCAGCCGAAAATGCAGGACTACCTACGACTACCCAAGATGAGCCATTATATTTCATGACTGTAGCTTTATTACCCCTGCCTGAAAAATGGTCACTGAAGGCAACATACGGTACACCAGTAGAATCAAGAGCAAGAGAAACTTGGTCACCTTGCCCATCTGAAAAACCATTTCCAGATGAAGCACCTACTGTGGACCAGGAAGTACCATTAAATTTCTCAAGGGCAACCTTACCGCCGTCTGGAAAATAATCCATATGCGCTACATATATATTATTTGAAGAATCAATGGCAATAGAGGGGTAGTCCGCTTGTTGGCTGGTGGCAGCCACAGAGCCCACAGTTACCCACGATGAACCGTCAAATTTTTTAACCACAGCTTTATAGCTATTTCCACCAGTTCCGCCATCTTGCATTGCAACGTATGGGTTACCGCTAGAATCAAATGCCATAGTAGGAGTATATGAATCATTTCCTGAAATCCCAGTGCTACCCGAAGGCAGGGTTACCCAAGATGAACCATTATATTTCAAAACCATTATTTTATTACTATTTCCGCTATCCCTATATGCAACATAAGGAGTATTAGTAGAGTTTAAAACAAGGTTAAGATAACTGGGTGTACCAGCTGAGAAGCCGAGACTCCCCACATTTGTCCATCCTATCGCTAGAACGTTCTGAACGTTTTGAACGTAGACCCCCGCAACTACCAAAAAAGCAAATGTCGGAAACAAAACAAAACTGTACCTGCGTTTTTTTAGCATATTTCGCATTTTGGACACAAAACAATTCATGGTAACTACCTGTATTATTGCCATAGAATACCACAAGCTAGCAACTCACGCACACTACTCTAATAAAGTTTGGCCTCGCCTAATACCCCGCCGAGGTACTCCAAGGGGACAGCTTGCTCTCGGGATAGGACGAGACAAACCTTTATTTCGCAGTTGTATTTGCAATGAGTAGTCTGGTATTATATAAATCTATAAGCTATTTAAAATGCCATGGAAACACAATCATATTCACAATCAGAAGTTCCGGAATTATCACTTGAAGCATTTCAGCAAGAGATTGCAAAAATGAAAGAGGAAGAAGAGAAAGGAAAAAAAACGGGGAAACCGTCCCACTTTGCGAATGGCCCAGAAGGGGAAGAAATGAAAGCTTCAGAACTTACTTCCGCAGATCTAGCAATGTGGCAAAGGATAAAAGAGTTTCCAAAGCAAGGAATCATCACTCAAGATGATTTCAAAACCTATAGCGAAGAAGCTATGAAAGATGGAAATTTTTCACGGGGACGATTTGTCGGTTTTCTTGCAAATCAAGTTCAGAAAATTTGGTTCGAGTAGTAAAATAAAAAATCGAATCACTCCTCTTCCGCAATTCACTGTGGTAAAAAAGATTGCTTTCTTTTTTAAAGCTACATAGTAATGATTCGCTTTATATACTATATATCCATTTACTATATTAAAAGCCATGGAAACACAAACATATTCACAATCAGAAGTTCCGGAATTATCACTTGAAGCATTTCAGAAAGAGATTGCCGTCGGAATGATTTGAAAGTGCAGCCAAGAGGTCTCTCTCAAATCCAAAAATAAAAACTTTTTATGAACTCATACAAAACTGGTCCATGGCTGGTCGCGCTTGCGGCATTTTTGTGGGCAATTGACGCGCCGTTTCGCAAATATGTAACCGGAGACCTCTCCTCGACGACGATCGTTTTCATGGAGCATCTTTTGATAGCTCTTCTGGTTCTTCCGATTTTTTTCAGAAGATTTTCGGAGTTAAAAAAAATATCTCCCCTTGAATGGCTCGCGATACTGGGAATTGCCCTCGGGGGTTCAGCTTTGGCCACCGTCTTTTTTACGGAGAGTTTCAGCTACGTGAATCCTTCGGTTGCGATACTGCTTCAGAAAATTCAGCCCTTCGTCGCGATTCTTTTGGCTACCATTCTTCTCAAAGAGAAGCTGACTAAAAAATTCTGGCTTTTTGCGGTTCTCGGAATCTATGGGGCTTACCTTGTGTCGTTTCCCTCGCTTAACCCCGGCGCAATCGAAGTGCGAGCGATGACCGGAGTTCTTCTCGCCCTTGCCGCCGCCGTGCTTTGGGCGGCGGGGACAGTCTTCGGTAGATTTGCGTTGCGAAGAGTAGCGTTTCAAACCCTGACCGCACTGCGATTTTTGGGCGCGCTTGTATTTCTCTTTTTCATTGAAATATATTTCCACAGGCTCCCCGAAGTCACTCTCGCTTCACGAACCGACTGGCTTTTCATATTTATAATCGCAATTATCGCCGGCTTTTTATCTCTCTTCATTTATTACAAGGGGCTTCTCACCACTAAAGCGAGCGTCGCAACGATAATGGAGCTTATTTTCCCCGTCTCTGCCGTCGTAATAAACTGGATTTTCCTCGGCTCCACGCTCGTGTTCGGTCAAATTGTGGGAGGAGTCATCCTGCTATGCGCCGTTGCTGGGCTTTCGCTCGTAAATAGCCAAACAGAATCACCGACTCCCCCGACCCAGTAAAATCTTATTTCTTATTAAAAAAACTCTCAAAACTCTCAAAAAGTGCCCGATTCTATTCTAGTATTTTGCAAAATACTAGAATAGAATCGGGCGGGAATATTTTCTACCCGACTCACATTATAGCCCTGAAGCAAAAGATGCGTAACCTAAAAGAGCATGCTCAAATTATCGCTTTGTCGATTGGAAGCATCATCTCCCATTTTATTTTTTTCAGCTATCCCAGTGAGACTGTGTTCGACGAAGTGCATTTCGGCAAATTCATCTCGGGATATTTTTCCCATCAGTACTTTTTTGACATCCATCCTCCGCTCGCAAAACTCTTTATCACTGGCGTCGGCCTCTTAGGAGGGTATAAGCCGGAGATAGATTTTAGCGTAATCGGAGAAAGTTTTACGAGTACTGATTTTATCTGGCTTCGCCTCCTTCCCACCCTTGCTGGCGCGATTCTTCCGCTCGTCATCTACTATCTCTCTCGCGCACTCAATTTTTCTAAGACGGCATCATTTGCCGCTGGCGCACTAATTATTTTCGAAAATTCCCTTTTGGTTCAGTCACGATTCATCCTTTTAGACAGCTTGCTTCTGCTTTTCGGATTTGGGAGCCTCCTTTTCTATTTTCTTTACCGAAAAAAAGAAGGAACTGGAGTCGTCCCATATCTTTTTTTGGGCGCAATCGTATTTTCTTCTTTTGCATTCAGCATTAAATGGACAGGGCTCTCTTTCCTCGCCCTAATAGTCGCTCTCGAATGCGCGCGTCTTTTCCATGCGAAATCATCCCTCAAAAAATGGCTTCTCACGTTAGGGAGCGTCTTCGGCCTCGCGTTCGTCATTTATTTCTCTACTTTCGCCGTTCATTTCGCACTTCTTTCAAAAAACGGCCCGGGAAAAGACTTCATGTCCCCCGAGTTCCAGAAAACACTTGAGGGCAACAGCTATCAAAATGACGAAACTATTCACGCGCTTCCCATGTCTAAAAAATTTGTTGAATTAAACCTCGAAATGTATCGCGCAAACAAAAGATTGGACGCGACCCATCCTTACGGAAGCGCTTGGTACACATGGCCCTTCATGGAGCGACCAATATACTTCTGGAAGCATGAACAAATTGAGGCGCCAGCTGGAGCGCAAGACGGGCAAAGCAAAGTTGCCAACATTTATTCTCTCGGCAATCCCTTCATCTACTGGCTCGGAAGCGCGTCAGTTCTTTTCCTCTTGCTCAATTTTCTTTCGCAGGCAGTTTCGAAAAATAAGGATTTCAGGAAAAAGAGCGCGCTTGCGGTATTTCTTCTTTCGGGATTTTTCTTGAATTTTCTGCCTTTTATTTTTATAGGCCGAGTGATGTTCCTCTACCACTACTGTGTCGCCCTCATATTTTCTATTCTCATCCTCTGCTTTCTTCTGGATGGGATACAATTGGAAAAGAAGAAAAAAGCTTATGCTTTCGCACTGATTTTGATTTCTCTCTCCTTGTTCTTGTATTTCAGCCCCCTTACGTATGGAATCCCATTAAGAGAGAGTGCGGAGAATGCCCGATTTTGGTTTAAAAGCTGGCGGTAAAATATTTCACAGCCTCTCACCGCTCCAGAATCAACTTTTATTTGCTCCAGCAAATAAAAGTCGGATACGGATAATCTCGAAATAATTGCAATTTGCGACTGAAGTGTATTAAAATAGACTCATTAGCAGATAGTATTTAACGTTACATCCATGAATAAAAATTATGTCATCGGCGGGATTGTCGTCATAGTGGTAATCGCGGTTATCGCATTAGCAATGAACAAGGGAAACACAGCCCTTGCGCCATCAGAAATTTCTCCATCACCAAGCGTAACTGAGAGCGTCACACCCACCCCAACCCCAAATCCGACAGTGAGCACAAACCCGGGAACGAGTACGGTGGCAAAGGTCATCGTAATCTATACTAATTCCGGATTCTCTCCAAAAACGGTTACAGTAAAAAAGGGTTCGACAGTGGAATTCGTCAACCAGTCCGATGGAGGCATGTCGGTCGCTTCCGACCCACATCCTACTCATGTAATTTATCCCGAATTTGACCAATACAAGACGAGTGCTCGGGGACTAAAGGTGTTTGATTTCGTCTTCGACAAAGTCGGCACGTGGGGATACCACAATCATATGCAAGCATCGAACACGGGAACAGTTATAGTTCAATAAACTACAGAATTCCTATTCTGTCGTCCCCGCGAAAGCGGGGTCCAGATTAATCTAGATTCCCGCGTCCGCGGGACTGACATTCGGAAATGTCATTTTCAACACAGGCATGCCTACCTCTCCATCTCAAAAAAATAAAACTGTCTGGCTTCTTATTCGTGTAGCAATCGCGTTCGCTTTCTTCTACCCGGCGATTAAAATCCACATTGACCCAGACTCGTGGCTTAGCTATTTTCCTCCATTTATTAAGACTGTGGGGATTCCGCAAATTGTTATTCTCTATCTTTTCACCGCAGTCCATCTTGCTATCGGCATTTGGATCCTCTCCGGTAAACGCATCTTCATCCCCTGCCTCCTCGCAACACTTTTTCTTGCCGGTCTCATCCTTACAAACCTAAGCCAGATGGACATTCTTTTTCGGGATGTTTCCCTTCTCCTTATCACTCTCGCTCTGGCGATACAAAGCAAAAACTCATCACCTCAAATTCGGTAAAAAAAAGCAATGGGTGTAAATCCATTGCTCCTGTCAAGAAACTTAATCGCCTCCAGAGAAAGCCGCGAGCACTGCGCTAAAAAAGGAGTAGAATTTTTGCCACGCCCATTTGAGCATTCGCCAGACAAGCGAGAAGAAGTTCCATCGCTTCATCATCTCCCAATGCGCGAGAGAGAACGCTGCACGTTCGAACAGGTTTATGTTCGAAACGCCGAGGGGCGAATTTAGAACACCGCTCACAAACAGACAGAACACGATGGCTCCGGGAAGAGCGGAAAGAATCTGAAAAAAATTCGAGACCAGAGTTCCGGATTGAAAACAGACCATACAAAGAATTGCGAAAAGCAAAGCGTACGACCCGAAAAGTACAAAGGCGATGAGCGCATCTACGAGCCACAGGACAATCCGGCTCGGATAGGTTGAGGTCTTTCTAGGTCTCCTCCTCCAGAATGTTCTCATAATGATGATGGACTGAAGAACGCACCGCTCGATTGCGATGTTGTTTTCCGCTGTATTTATACAATAAAATGAAAAAAATATCAATCAGACCCCAGCTTCGGACTCTTATATAATAGCCAGATGCAATTACCGGACCTTTTGGAAAATCACTTTCGCCTTCACGACCTCCACCGTGTAGCGCTTAAAAAGCTGGGGTTGAAAACAGTCGAGGACATTCTCTACCACTTCCCTGCTCGATATGGGGATACGTCGGAGATGCGCACCATAGACAAACTAGAGAAAGGCGATACCGCGGTGATTTTCGGTAAAATAAAAAACCTGAAAACCGAGAAGGCTTTCCGCAAAAAAATCTCGATGGCGAAAGCAACAATAGAGGACGATACCGGAAGTGTGCAGGTCGTCTGGTTCAACCAGCCCTATCTCGCAAAGATGATTGCTCCGGACTCACTCGTCCGAGCGGAAGGGAAAGTATCGCAGAAGAAAACTGGAGAGCTGTACCTTTCCAATCCAAAAATCGAAACGGTGACAAAATTGCCCTTCGGAGTTGGAGATTCTTTGTTTGGTGAACCCTCGGCACACACGCTCTACCCGGTCTATCCCGAATCCCGAGGTATCACCTCAAACTGGTTTTATCACGCCTTGAATCGAATATTCAAGTCGGGAATTCTCGACTCTTTAACCGATCCTGTTCCGGAGGCGATTCGGGAAAAATATCATCTTCCTTCTTTGAAAACCGCGCTCATCTGGATTCACGCTCCAAAAAGTAACGATGACGCGCTTTCGGCTAGAAAACGTTTCGCTTTCGAGGAAGTCTTTTTCATTCAGCTTGAGAAGCAGAAGCAAAGAATGCTCGCGGGGCGAGAGCCGTCTTTTGTCATCCCCGTAAAAAATGAAAACATGCACTCATTCTTAAGCCGTTTCCCTTTCGCTCCCACTCACGCTCAAGAGCAGGCGATTGAAACTATTCTTGCTGATTTCAAAGCGGGACACCCAATGTCTCGGCTTCTTGAGGGAGACGTGGGTTCTGGAAAAACGTTGGTCGCGGCCGCCTCCGCCTATGCCACGGTCACCACGAAGCCCAACAACCAATCTTTCGGCAATCTTCAAGTGGCGTACATGTGCCCGACGGAAATTCTCGCCGGACAGCATTTTGATTCTTTCATTCAATATTTTAAACACCCGCCCGAACGTGCCAAAGACGACAGTTCGGTACGGGCGGGCCTCCCAATTAACATCGGACTCATCACTTCCTCCGGTTGCAAAAAATTCCCGTCAAAGGTCGACCCCTCCGGCGCGACTGAAATTTCGAGAAGCCAGCTTTTGAAATGGCTCGCAAACGGAGAAATCCCCATTCTCATTGGCACACACTCCCTCATCCAAAAAGCAGTCAAGTTCAAGCATCTTGCCTTAATAATTATTGACGAGCAACACCGCTTTGGAGTAAACCAGCGCAAGGCACTTGTGCATGGAAAAAATGGGGTGTCGGTGCCACATCTCTTGTCAATGACGGCAACGCCGATTCCCCGAACTCTCGCTCTCACGATTTATGGCGACCTCGATCTCAGTCTACTTGACCAAATGCCTTTAGGAAGAAAACCCATCATCACGGAAGTTGTTCTCCCGACGACCCGAGAAAAAATGAACGAAAAAATCCGCCAAGAGCTTGAAGCAGGGAGGCAGGCATATGTAATCTGTCCCCGCATTGATGAACCAGATCCTGAGAAAACGCTTGCGGTACAGGCAAAATCGGTAAAGGAAGAAGCAAATCGACTAAAGAAAACGGTCTTCCAGGAATATTCCATTGGAGTGCTCCATGGAAAAATGAAGCCGTCCCTAAAAGAAAAAGTGATGAAAGATTTTAAAGCTGGAAAAATCCATATTCTCTGCGCCACCTCCGTCGTCGAAGTGGGAGTAAATGTCGAGAACGCGACGGTCATCGTGATTGAGGGCGCGGAGCGATTCGGCCTCGCCCAGCTTCATCAGCTTCGCGGACGAGTCATCCGAAGCAACCATCAAGCTTACTGTTTTGTGTACGCTGAAACGGCTTCGAAAAAGACATTCAACCGGTTGAACGCCCTTACCACATCAAAAAACGGCTTTGAGCTCGCCGAATTTGACTTGCAAGCGAGGGGACCCGGCGAGCTCTATGGGGGCCATCAATGGGGCATTTCCGACGTCGCCATGGAAGCCCTCAAAAATTTGAAAATGGTGGAAGCCGCTCGCGCCGAAGCAAGAGCACTTCTCGAAAAAGATTTTGAACTCCAAAAATACCCCGAAGTAAAAAAGCACCTAGATGTTCGAAATTCGGACAAAATTCACTTTGAATAGACAGCGCTTGCTTGTTGATTTGTATTCTTTCGACAGAAGGTCGATTTTAGTGAAAACATATTTTAGAGGTGCGCGCGGAGGGACTCGGCCACCACGTAGCCAGGTACTTTTCAATCTCGCAGACTCGATAATGAAAAGTCTTTCGAGTCCCTCACAGAAGCCAAGCAGTTGGCTTCTTCTTGCGGTGCGCGCGGAGGGACTCGAACCCCCGACCGATCGAGTATAAGTCGACTGCTCTACCAACTGAGCTACGCGCGCTGTAAAATCATACCTTATATCCTATGACTTACAAAGTTTTTGAAAACTCTGCTCCGTAAGGGGCAGAGTTTCTGAATTCTTCTCGCGCTTTATTTTTTAGTTCTACACCTGATGCTCAATATCCTGCTTCTTTTTTGGAATAATTCCGAAAGCGATAATAATCTTTTCGTACTCGTCTTTTTCGATCGTTTCTACTTCAATCAACTTCGAGGCAATAGCATCGAGCGCTATTTTGTTGGTATTTAAAATATCCTGCGCCTTCGTTAAAGCTTCGCTCATGATTCGCGATACTTCGGAATCAATTTCCGCTCCCACCCTCTCCGAATATTCCTTTTCCTCAACGCCACGCCCGAAGAGCACTCTTCCGCCCTCTCCTTCGAGCGCGACAGGCCCGATTTTGTCGGACATGCCGTACCTGGTGACCATATTGCGAGCAAGCGCAGTCGAGACTTGCAAATCATTCGAAGGACCCGTTGTAATGTCCCCAAAAATCATTTTCTCTGCCACGTATCCTCCGAGGCTCATTGCAATATCGTCCAGAAATTCTCTTCGCGACTGGAGTTTTCGGTCTTCGAGAGGCAACTTCAACGTATACCCGGCCGCGCGGCCCCGAGCAATAATCGAAATTTTGTGCACTGGGTCTGCAAAGGGAAGGACCGAAGCGACCAGCGCGTGTCCAGCTTCGTGATAGGCAGTAATCTCTTTTTCTTTTTTGGAAAGTAAGTGGCTTTTACGCTCGGGGCCGAGCATCACTTTTTCAATCGCCCGAATCAAATCGAATTGCGCGACTTTTTTTCTGTCTTCCCTCGCCGCAAGGATTGCTCCTTCATTCATCAGAGAATACAAATCCGCTCCGGAAAACCCCGGTGTTCGCTCTCCAATGAGTTTCAAGTCCACGTCTTCGGCAAAAGGCTTGCCCTTCGCATGAACTTCTAGAATCGCCTCTCGGTCTTTGCGGTCCGGCAAATCAATCGTAACCCTCCGGTCAAAACGGCCCGGACGAACTAACGCCGGATCCAAAACGTCAGGACGGTTCGTCGCGGCCATCACGATCACTTTCTCATTTTGTTCAAAGCCGTCCATTTCAACGAGAATTTGGTTCAAGGTTTGTTCGCGCTCGTCGTTGCCTCCGCCCATTCCCGCACCGCGCACCCGTCCGACCGCATCAATTTCATCCATAAAAATAATCGCCGGCGCCGCTTTTTTTGCCAGCTGGAAAAGGTCGCGCACTCGCGAAGCCCCCACACCGACAAACATTTCCACAAACTCGGAGCCAGAAATCGAGAAAAAAGCCACTCCTGCCTCCCCCGCCACGGCTCTCGCTAAAAGAGTTTTTCCTACCCCAGATGGTCCCATCAAAAGCACCCCCTTGGGTATCTTTGCCCCGATTTCCAAGAATTTTTTCGGATTTTTGAGGAAGTCCACGATTTCCGACAATTCTTCTTTGGCTTCCTTCGTCCCCGCAATATCTTTAAAAGTGACCCTCTGTTTTTTGTCATGCGGAGAAATAATTCTGGCTTTCGACTGGCCGAAAGAAAGCGCCTGCATGCCTGCGCCTTTCACCTGTCTCGAGAGAAACCAGACGATAAAAATGATGAAGAAAATCGGCAAAAGGAACGGCGCGAGATTCACCACCCAGTAGATAAAACCTGACGGAGATTTGATTTCAATTTGGACGCCGGAAAGCGCGAGGGGAGTGGTGCCATAATTGGAGAGCGTAGCGGTAAGCGAGGCATCAGCTTCTTTTTTGCTTTCCTTTTTCTCCCCTCCTTTGTACACGATGTTCAATATATCGCCTTCAACAATAATTTTTTCGATTTTTCCCGCGCCGATATCAGTTGCGAGCTCCGAGATAGGAATCGTCGGAACCTTATTCCTCAAATCTCCAATGAACGAAGAAAAAAGCACTATAATAAAAAGAACCAGCACGGCAGTCGTAATATTGCCCGCAAAGTTATTTTTTGGAGGAAAGGGAATCAGGGGCTTTTTCCCCTTATTTTTCCTTGCGTCTTTTGATTTTTGCTTATCGTTATTGTTGAAAATATCCATAGTTATTGGATTGTAACACAAAAGCTTACACGTGTAACGCTTCCGGAAAAAAGAAAAAGCAGGGTGATTAGGCCTGCTTGTTTTTTTCGTCACAGCAACTTGAGCACAACCAATTGGCGTTGGATGTGTCGCGCCGTTTCCTCGCTTGCTTCAAACATCGGCAAGCGAAGAGTTCCTCTGTCCCACCCTAGCTGTTTCATGGCGCATTTCACTCCAACCGGATTGCCTTCCAAGAATAGCGATTTTGTGAATGGAAAGAGCTTCATGTGAATCGCCCTCGCCGAGACGAAGTCTCCTTTTGCTCCGGCCAGCACGAGTTCGCTTACTGCTTCAGGCACGACATTCGAAACCACACTCACCACTCCGTCCGCTCCGACCGATAGAAATGGTAGGGCAAGCGAGTCGTCGCCACAAAGAATAACGAAATCTTTCCCGAGCTTCAATCGTAGTTCCGTCACTCGATCGGTGCTCCCACCCGCTTCCTTGATACCCATAATGTTTGGATTGGCTTCGTGAAGCTTGCACACAGTGTCAACCAAAATATCCACTCCGCACCTACCGGGAATATTGTAGAGAAAAATCGGCAGTCTGGTCGCCTTTGCCACCGCGTCAAAGTGGGCAAACAGTCCCGCCTGACTCGGCTTGTTGTAATAGGGAGCCACCTGGAGCAAAGCGTCTGCGCCTGCCTGTTCTCCCGATTGAGCAAGAAAGATTGCTTCCTTTGTGCAATTTCCTCCTGTGCCAGCAATTACCTTGACCTTGCGTCCCGCGAATTCTACCGCAGCTTTGATTACATCAATGTGCTCATCAAAATCCAATGTCGGAGATTCCCCTGTAGTTCCGACCGGGACAATACCCGTGACTCCCCCTGCGATTTGCCGGGAAATTTGTTCGGCAAACCGTCCCCGGTCAAATTGATTTCGATTGTCAAAGGGCGTAATAAGCGCCGTATAAACACCAGCGAATGTTTCAGGGTACATGAGTGACCTTTCTATTTGTACTATTTTCGAACAGTCTCGCGACTCAAACGAAACAAGCCCCGCTTTAGGGCTTGTTTTTATCATCATTATGAGTCGGCGTGGGAAATTAATAACAAAAACAAACCCTAAAGTGAGTTGAGATTTTCTTGTCCTTCTTTACATTTTGTACCTGTATTCGATTCATTGCGTATACTCTATATGAACTCAATAAAATAATCAAGGAGCAATGAGTGTAACGCGCAGCGTGTAACGTGTAACGTCTGAGAAAAACAATTACCTTTCCTCTCATGTTGCACTTCTGATTCCATGCATTTTGCGCTACACTTCAGATACTGTTATGATTTTTCCATGCAAAGTCTTATCGAAAACAAACGAATACACCTCGATTACGAAATCCTGGAAAAATTCGATGCGGGCATCGAGCTTTTTGGCTTTGAAGTAAAATCTCTCAAAAACAGACTTGGGTCTCTCTTGGGCGCCCATGTAACGATACGAGGCGGCGAAGCATATGTTATTAATTCTTTTATCCCAGCATACCAAGAAAAAAATGCTCCAAAAGAGTATGACCCAAGGCGCAATCGCAGGCTTTTGCTTACCCGAAATGAGATCGAGCGCCTCGCCGAGATTGAAGGAAAAAAGGGGTTGACAATAGTACCAGTTTCGGTATATAATAAAGAGCGTAAGATAAAGGTAAGTATAGCCGTCGTAAGAGGCAAGAAGAAATACGACAAACGGGAGGATTTGAAAAAGAAGCAGTCAGAGAGAGACATACGCAGAGAACATAAAGAACGTTGAAAAATGGGGATGATCGGTCTAGACAGCTGATTTACTCTCAAATATGCAAAGTAGAGCACCGTTACCTCTTAAATCTGACGGAAATTCTAAGCGCAAAAAACTTAGTTACAAGAGCAAAATTAGCCGTTTCTCCCTATTTTAGGGCAAACGACTTTGCTTTCGCTTACGCTTTAGCCTAAGCGACGCTTCATATCCCAACTTCCGATAGGGATACGTAAGTGTAATATATTCGGAATGGGATAGATGGTCGTCTCGCTCTCTATCCGAAACTAAGAGACTCGATCACTACATATTTTGTTTGCTTTAAGCGCAGTGATTTAAATCTGCTTCGGCAGGAAAAAACAGACTACACTTTGTAGAAATATTAGAGAGCGTCAGTTGCACCCGAGTTCGATTCTCGGCATCTCCACAAAAATAACGAGCTCTCTTAGAGCGACTATATTTTTGTAGGACTCAGTTTTCGTTTCGAAAACGGAGTATCACAAAAGAGCGACTATATTTTTGTAGGACTCAGTTTTTGTCTTCAAAAACTGAATATCACAAAATAAAATCACCCCTGCAGGGGTGATTTTATTTTGTGATAGACGTTTCTCCCCTTGCAATAAATCGGTCTGAATTTAACCCTCGAATCTAAATTTACAATCACAATCTATTTCTTCCGATTCTGCCATCCCAGTAGTAGAGCGAAGCTCACTACGGAGCAAGCTTTTAAACTATTTATTTTTTCGGTTTTGCCAACGTTCAACTGTAACTAACAAGGGACTCCCTAAGAAAATCGACGAATAGGTTCCGACGGCAATACCAACAATTAAGACAAGAGAAAAATGTTGAGTAACTTCCGCGCCAACAAAATAGAGGACAATGAGTGCCAAGAGAGTCGTCAAAGATGTGTTGATTGAACGGGTAAATGTCTGGCTTATGCTTTCCCCAACAACGGTTTCAAATGCTTTCTTCTGCTTATGCTCATGATTTAATCTCAAATTTTCTCGAACTCGGTCAAACACGACAATCGTATCGTGAATGGAAAAACCTAAGACGACCAGGAGCGCGGTCACAAACAGCGTATCAACCTCGTAACCCAAAAAATGCCCGAGAACAACGAACACGCCGGTAGGAATCGCCACATCGTGGAAGAGAGCGAGAATAGCGATGATTCCGTACTTCCATGAAGAAACCCGTCCGACCGTGTCATCCGGGCGGACCGGCTCCGATACCTTCCTGAAAGCAAAAGTGATAAAAAGAACAATACAGAGAAGGACGAACACAATCGACACGAGAGCCTTATTGGCCGCTTCACGGCCGAGGAGAGGTCCGATAGTGTTAAAACGCTTTTCGATAAATGGCTTGGTGTTCCCAAAAGAGAGAGTTTTGATTATTGAGACATGCTCTTTTTCCTCAATGGTTTTCATGCGCATAATGTAGCCCTTATCACCGGTGGGACGGATGTTTTCATTCAAAGACATCGGAGCAAGCGCTGTATGAATTTCGTCCACAGATGGCCGGTTCTCCCTGTATTCAACTTCGAGAATCGTCCCCCCTTTGAAATCCACACCCAAGGTAAGCCCCCACGAAAAAAGCAAAACGATGGAGGCCAAAACCAAAAGCCCGGAGATGGTGTAAAATATTTTTCTGTATTTAACTATGAACATGATTATTAGAGATACCAATATACGAATAAATACCTAATATACAAATGGTTACGAATAAGAAATTAGATTTAGATTATTAGTATTCATTGGTATATCGCATTCATTAGTATATTTGTATGTTTACCTTCGAAATCCATTCCCGAATAAAAATCTCGCTGCCCTGCCGTCTTTCCATTGGATGGCCTTCAGGAATGTGCGGGAGACGGTGATTGCGGTGAACATGGAGACCAGGACGCCAATTCCGAAAACCAAGGCAAATCCTTTAATAATGGAAGTGGATGCAAACATAAAAAGAATGGTGGCAGTAATAATGCTCGAAAGGTTGCTGTCACGGATGGAAAGCCACGCTCTTTTGAATCCTTCGTCAATCGCATCGTGGAGATTTTTCCCCCGCTTCAATTCTTCCTTCATTCTTTCGAATATGAGAATGTTCGCGTCCACCGCCATACCGATGGAAAGAATAAATCCGGCAATTCCGGCGGCGGTTAAGGTTACCGGAATCAGCTTGAAAAGCGCAAGGTTCAAAATCGTGTAAATAATGAGTGCGCACGAGGCAATCACTCCCGGCAAACGATACCAAATAATCAAGAAAAGTACGATGACCAAAAAGGCGATAATTCCCGCTCGCACGCCCGCCGTCTTTGCTTCTTCACCGAGCGAGGCGCCGATGGTTTGCGTAGAAATAAGCTCAATCGGCACCGGCAGTGCTCCATAATTTAAGTCGCGAACAAGAAGTTTTGCTTCTTCTGGCGTGAAGCTACCGGTAATCTGGGCTTTACCCGAGACGATTTCATCTCGAATGACTGGGCTTGAAATTATTTTTCCATCAAGAAATATCGCCAGGACCTTTCCAATATTTTCTTTAGTGATTTTAGCGAACAACGTTGACCCTTCATCATTGAAGACCAGAGATACTATGGGCTCGTTGGTTCGGGGCTCGAATTCCAATTGAGATCTCTCAAGGAGTCTTCCGGTAAGACCGGTACTCGTAAAAAGATCGGCAGGTGTGGTAGAAGAATTTGATTTGCTTGCTGCTTTCGCCACTTCTTCATTCAAAAGTTTAAATTCCAAAACGGGCGTCTTCCCGATGAGTTCAATCGCCTTCCCGACATCGGAAATTCCAGGCAACTCAACGATGAGTTTGTGCTCTTCCTTTCCGCTAAAAGACCCCCCTTCAACCTCCACTAGTGGCTCGGATACGCCGAACAAATTGACCCTCGTTTCAATCACGTCCCGAAGGGCTTCCATAGAACTCCCCACGTCGCCTGCGCCAATTTCTGATACATCAGCACGATACACCAGATGGCTTCCGCCGGAGAGGTCGAGGCCCAGTTTAAAAGGAAATCCTGAAACAACCGATTGCGTGTTCACTTCAGATGAGTACACAAAAAAGCCGAGAAACGCTCCCGCCAAAAGAAGAACTAGAGCCATGATTCTGATTCGCGCCATAAAATTAAATCATCTGACTTGCCATATTGATATCGGAATTATAGGGATTTTAGGAGAAAAAGCAACCGCATTCGTGTAATGTAAAACGTGTGAAGCGACGCACTTTAAGTTGGCTAATTCCAGAAATAACCCCACTTGCTGTTCACGAGCTCAGCGCCTTTTTGATGACCTTTCCGGGTTTCATCTGGACTCGTCCCTAATCACATTATACTATTTTTTCCGGATTTCCCACTTCTTATTTCTTGTAGCGACTTACCGAAGAATCTTCAGGAAGAGGTAGCGAAGACTTTATAGTATCAATAAGCTGTTCTTTTTTCATGTTCATTTCATTGTTGAGCGCATGGGCTCTTTTATCTAGTCCCATAACAAGACCGGTCATTCTTTGCTTTCTTTCATTGCTCTGATAAATCCAGGTGACAATATTTTTTTGATGTCCAACAAGATTATATTTACTTCCGTCACCCTCGAATTGAGAGGGTAGTTCAACTGGTGTTCCGTACCAGGCAAAATTTAAGGCGTCCCTAAAACGCATTTCTGCACGATCTAGATCGGTTAGTCCATGGATAAGAGCTTCCCCACCTTGAGACGGATTCCAGATTTTAGAATGAACAATCTTCATTTCATTTAACAGTCTTCGCTGTTCTTCTCGATCCCGATTTTGCTTTTCTTCTTTTTTAATCCAATATGTTTTCCCCATGAGATCGTCGAACTGCTGATGCAACAGGGAGTAGTTTTTAAGAAATTCTTTTCCTTGAGGTGTGTCCCCCTTTAACATCGAAGTCCATTTGTCGTATTCGCGTATAAGTGATGAAGCGGCGTCCTCTAATCTCTTTGATTCTTCTTCTACAGCTTTTTTCTGAATTAACTCGATTTGTTGCTCGTATTTTTCTTGGCTTTCAGCGTTCCGTCTCACTCTCTCCTCGGTTACCGCCTGTCTCAATTCTGGTTCCGCCACCCCCAGAGTCGTGTCAGGACGTTCGGGTAGTTTTTTGGACTCAAGAACTTGTTTTGTCCCAAACTCATAGGCGTCTTGAGCCGCCATATCTTGCTCTGATGCGAAACCTTTCCACTTTTTAGCCGATTCCTCGTCTTTCTGATAAAGCTGGCTTTTTTGAGATTGCAATTCTATTTTTTTTGTTTCGATATCTTCTTTTATTTTAACAAGTGCCCCCTTTGCTTCCACGAGTATTTCTTTCGACGCAAACTCTCCCAGTTCTACCATAGTTTTTTCTAATTGAATCGCCTCTTTTTCTTTTTCTCTGATGGAATTACTCAATTCCCATAATGCGCCTTCATCGCGATGTTTTCTGAGCTCCTTTTCATATGCATCGGGCATTTTGCCTACTTGCGAAGACCCATGCATCATTTTACCCGTCGCTCTTGAAAGTTTTTCATTCCCTTCAGCCATTGTGACTGCTTCTAGTGCCATGCGTTTTAGATGAGCTCGATGCGTTTCATCTTTTGTTTCTTTTGTTTGCCGTGCCCCCTCCGCCGACTCTTTAAGCTTTTGTATGAGCTCCGCTACATTTGGAGTCTCCGAAGGAAAATTTTTTTCAATATTCGACATAATAGTTTTTTATTCTGATAATGACTAATTAATTTCTTTTTTTAGGCGTTACTGATACAAGTAGTGCATTGCGCTCTATCGTCAGTACTTCGCGAGAGAATGGGCCGTTTTCAAAACTTTTTTTCATACATTGTGATTCGTGTTTTCTAGTAATGAATCCTAATTATAATGTAATGTATCTGCGTTTCCTAACTGCTGAACCCCTACATTTTCTTCAACTCCTCAATTCCCTCCTCAAACTTTATTTCGGGCGTCCAGCCAAGAAGTTTCTTCGCCAGCGCTGTGTCCGCAAGTGTGTTTTTTGGCTCGAGGCGGGCGGGAATAAACTTTACCGCACCTCCGATAATCTCGGCAACTTGGAGCACCGATCGGTTTTTTCCCCCACCCACATTGATTACTTCCCCTCTCCCTACTCGGGTACTTTCCATCGAAAGCAAGTTCGCCCGAACCACATCACGAACATGAGTGAAATCTCGCGTCTGCTTGCCATCTCCTGTTATGGTCATCGGTTTCCCTTCGCTTTTCAGTTTCAAAAACTTGGCAACCACTAAAGCATACGCTCCCTCATGGCTCTGTCTCGGACCATAGACGTTGAAATAGCGGAGTGACACAGTTGGCAGTTTGTAGACCTCGCTCCAGAGCTTCATATACAACTCGCCAATATATTTCTGAAGACCGTACGGACTTTTGGGGTTGGCAATCATCTTCTCCTTCAAGGGCAAAGTTTTCTGGTCTCCGTATGCCGAGCTCGAAGCGGAATAGATAACTCTTTTTATCTTGTGCTTATGCGAAGCGATAAGGACATTCAAAGTCCCTCCGACATTTGCTTCATTGGTCTCGCTCGGATGCTCGATCGAAAACTGAACGCGGGGAAGTGCGGCAAGATGAAAAACGTATTCCGCATTCTTGAAAATCGGGTCAATGCCCGCCAAATCAGTGATATTTTTGTTGTGAAAAATAGCTTCCGAATTTACATTTACTTTTTTTCCTTGAGAAAGATCGTCAATGACATGAACTTCAAAACCGCGCTCGAGAAGCGCGTCCGAGAGATGCGACCCGATGAATCCGGCTCCGCCGGTGACTATTACTTTTACTTTTTTCATATTTTTAGTACGAAATATCAATTATTCCTGGATCCCTCGATTAATCTGGATCCCCGTCTTCACGGGGATGACGAAATAAGAATTTCGTCACTTCCCTACAAACGATAACAAAATTTTTACTGTTCGCAAAGCAATCTTGAGGTCAAGCAAGAAAGAGCGATTTTTTATGTAGTACAAATCATAGGCAAGTTTGTTGCGCGTCTCCTCTCTGCCAATCTCATGGTGGGCATGAAGACTGTCATTTATCTGCGCCCACCCTGAAAGTCCCGGCTTTATGAGATGGCGAATACGGTAGTAGGAAATTTCCTTCTCATACAGCCTCACTCCCGACAGAAGTTCGGGGCGAGGACCAATGAGAGACAGGTAGCCCGCAATGACGTTTGCAAGCTGGGGAAGTTCATCCAAACGGGTTCTGCGCAAGAATAAGCCAACTCGAGTGACCCTGTTATCACTTGCCTTTCCCAGATCGGTTTCATTTCGTGACATTGTTCGAAATTTATACACACGTATTACACGGTCATTCTGTCCGACGCGATCTTGAACGATAAAAGCCGGCCCTCTTGTATCCAGCTTAATCGCGATAATAATAAACGGATAAAACGGCACGGAGAGAACGAGAGCAACAGCACCCAAGACAATGTCCAAAATTCTCTTCAAAAAGTCGTAAGTCTTCCTCGGTAAAAGAGAAATATTCTCGAGAATCCACTGATCGCGTATTAGTGAAAGGGGCAGGCGGTCAAATATGTTCTCATAGAGAACGTCCATTTCCAGAAATTGCACGCCTCCAAAAAGGAGCGGGTACAAATGAGGGAGAATGGGAGTGATTTTTTCGTTTTTGAAATCAATGATAATGTAAGAAACTTGGGTAAAAGAAACTTTCTTCATTATTGCATCTTTCAAGTCCGGTCCTAGAATCTTTTCGAGATCAATGAAAGAAGAAATATGCATACCGTATCTTGGATTAGCATTTATTTCCTTTTGAAGCTCTCGCGCCTCTTTACCCGAGGAGATGAGCATAGTATTCTGCTTTTTCCGATAGCTCGCCAATCGATACCCGTACCGTCTCCAGAAAAAAACAAGAAAAAAGGATATGAAGAGAGTGCCAAATAGATTCGTCTTCGGAGTAATCCCGAACGAAGGAATGAGATAGAAAAAAAGAACGGCGATTATGCTGTTCACTACCTCCGAGTGAAATACGATGGAGGGCAATTTTCCTTTAAGAAGCGTTGTGTGGCGGTCGTAGAGCCCGGCGATGAAGAAAACGAGTACCCAGACAAGAAAGAGAATGGAAAAGGGTCGCAAGTGCGACTCAAAAATGTGCAAAAATTCTCCCTGATAGCGCACTAGAAGTGTAATCAAAAGCGATAAGAAAAAAATGAAAATATCGCCAACAAAAAGAATGACGGCTTCTTTTTTATTGAGAATAGGCATATCGATAAGTATAAAGTTGAACGTGTAAAGTATAAAGTAGAGAGATAGAGGTAAAACAAATGTACAACTAAAAGCGGACCGAGTCAATGCTTTATGGATTAGTGCCGGATTGCTATCATGTGTAGTAAGACTCCTTTGCCTTTTTTTATTCAAATGACTGGATCCCCGCTAAGCGGGGATGACAGAATGAGAATTCTGACACTTTACACTTTTTACTTTCAACTAAATTACATGCCTCCCAAAAAAAAACTTCTCTACATAATCACCAAAAGCAACTGGGGCGAGGCGTCGCAGCAAAGCCTGCTCCTTAGAAACCCACGGTTTCTAAACCCTGTTTTTCGAAACTCAAAACAGGTCTTCCTTACAGGAACAGTACACCTTTTGGACAATTCAGAAATTGTCTCAAAAGGTCTTGCGAAGCTCCATGTGTTCGCTTCTCACCGCCACGGGAAAACTACAGTTTTCCCGACCCCTTTCGCCCGCCCCTCCCCAGTTGTATATTCAACTTAAATTATCCAATGGACACTGGAAACAAAAAAAAACTTCTCTACATAATCACCAAAAGCAACTGGGGAGGGGCTCAAAGATATGTGTTCGACCTCGCTTCTGCTTTCAAAGAAGAATATGACATAGTAGTCGCTTTTGGAGGCGCGGGAGTTCTCAAAACCAAATTGGAAGCCGTGGGAATTCAGACGGTCAGTATTCCCTTCTTAGAAAGAGACACGAATCTTTCGGGGGACGCCAAAGTTTTCATCGAACTTTTTAAACTTGTTTTTTCACTTCGCCCTAACATCGTCCATCTCAACAGTTCAAAAATCGGTGGCCTCGGAGTTCTCGCTGCCCGTCTCTGCAATTTTATAATTTATCTTCTTAAGACGTTACACGTTACACGTTACACGTTACACCCTATTCGTATCATCTTCACCGCCCACGGGTTCGCCTTCAATGAAAATCGGGGGCAGGTATCGAAACATGTCATGAAAATTCTGTACTGGATTATCATCTTCTTTTCACATAAAACAATTGCCGTTTCAGAATCTTTGGCGCACCAGATGAAAAACATGTTTTTCACCCGCGACAAAATAGTCATTATCCACAATGGGATTTCCAAAATTCGTTTTATCGCAAAGGGGCAGGCACAGAAATTTTTTATCGAAAAAAGTCAGATAGTGAGGGAATTTTTCGGTTTGGATGAGAAAAAAATAAAAAAGACTCTGTGGATTGGAACCATTTCTGAACTCCACAAAAGCAAGGGACTCGAATACTGCATTGAGGCTCTCTCACTATTTAAAAATCACTACCCCTCATTTGTTTTTCTTATTATCGGAGATGGGGAAGAGAAAGAGAACCTCGAGAAGCTCATTAAAAGTAAGGGCCTAGAAAATCACGTGGTCCTTCTAGGAACAATCGAAAATGCGGCGCTCTATCTCAAGGCATTCGACATTTTTACCCTCACTTCTACTACCGAGGGACTGCCGTATGCGATTCTTGAAGCGGGACAGACAGAACTTGCGGTCATTGCAAGCAACGTGGGAGGGATTCCAGAAATTATTGAACAACTGCAGTCCGGAATATTGGTTCGGTCAAAACATGTCAAAGAAATACAAGATGCTCTCCTATTTTTGCTGGAGAATAAAGACAAAAAGAGAGAGATGAAACAAAATCTTAAAGCTAGAATTGAAAGCAAATTTATCCTTCAAAAAATGATTGATGCGACAAAAAGAGTATACGAAAACAAATAACTGAAATACGTATAACAAAAAAGCGTTTCTTACATCTTCAATTGTAATTCAGTTGTCAGTTATTTGTCTCTAGATTCCCAGGAATTCATTCTTCACATCATCTTTGTGCGCGACTCTTTGATATCGGCGCATGCCCATAAGAATCCCTAGGCCCGTAAATTCCGCGAGCAGGTGAGAGCCTCCATAACTCATGAAAGGCATCACAAGCCCCGTCACGGGAAGAATTCCGATATTCATGCCGACATTTATCACAAAATGACTCATGAAATAAATCGAAAGCCCTATTCCATACAAGATTTCGAAATTTGTGGGTCCCCTAATCGCATTCACGAGAATTCTGTAGACGATAATCCCGAAGAGCAGGAACAGCAAGAGTATTCCGATAAACCCCCATTCTTCGGCAAAAGCCGCAAAAATAAAATCAGTTTGGTATTCGGGCAAAAATTTTAGCCGCGATTGCGTTCCATATCCCACACCTTTTCCCAGAAATCCTCCCGAACCCACAGCAATAGTGGACTGATATGCGTTATACCCGCTACCTTTCAAATCGGCCAAGGGATGGATAAAACTTATTATCCTCTCTTTCTGGTATTCTTTGAATCCAAAAAACCACAGACCGGAAAAAACGAGAACTCCAATGGTGCATACAGCGAGCAAGTGCTTCTTCGAAATACCTGAGACCAGAACCATTCCGAACCAAATGATAAAAATAATGATCGAAGAGCCGAAATCTGGTTGGAGCAGTATCAGAAGAAAAAGAATGAAAGCATAAAATCCGGAAACTAAAATGTGGCGGATATGGGCTATTTCGATGTGGCGTCTCGTGAAATATTTTGCAAGAACCAGAATAATCACGAGCTTGGCAAGATCAGAGGGCTGAAAAGCGACAGACCCCAAATGAAACCAGCTCTGCGCTCCCCGAACCACCGTTCCCAAGACGAAAAGAGCGGTGAGAACAAAACAGGAAAAAATAAAAATAGAAACGATGATGCCTTTTTTTCGTAAAAAACGAAAATCAATAAAACTGAGCGTAAAAAAAACAAGAAGAGAAACAATGATCCAGAGGAGCTGACGGCGAAAAAAAATGCTTTCGCCCAAAAAGACGTTCATCGTCACCAATCCTCCGAATAGAAGTGGCAGAGTCGCCGAGATTAATATCCAGTCTATTTTTTGTCTCTTGAAGAAACCCATAAAGGCCCGCCTCAATGCGTAAGCGGAATTACCTGAATCTTCGTGGGACCTTTCTTGCAGATTGAGGTGGCTATATTTTGGTAAATTTTTGCCAATTGTTCTTTCTGCGTCGCTTCAAAATACAATTCGGGGCGCGACGCCAATGTCTTAAGATATGCGCTGTCGACATTTTTTCCTAGACCGATAATGTAGAGCTCGATATTCTCGGCTTTTGCCTCCTCCGCACGGGAAAGAGCATATTCTTTTGGATATTCAGGATCATCAAGCTTTTGCGGATGGGAAGGAATGCCGTCGGTAAGGAGCACAACCGAAGATTTGGCTTCAATTCTATGTCGAGGAGAGAGAAGTTCGACAAGCGCGCTTTGTATCCCCTCCCCAATATTGGTGCTTTGCGGACTATCAGTCGCTATCGAAATCTCGCTTATTGTCTTTTTGAGCCCGACAAAATCCGGAGAGAGAATCGAGTCAATGGGATCTCGGACGCCAGTGGCAAAAGATACAGCCCCCGCTCTGTCGTTCTCCTGCAAATTATCGACAAATAATCCTGCGGCAGTCTTTACCGAAGTCAGAGGCTCTGGAGGAGAAAGGCCGTCATCATCCATGCTTCCCGACCGATCGAGAACGATCATAACATCGGATGGCTTTTCGCAGATACCTTCCCCAAAATCAATCGAACTCGGCCATGTAAAGACTACGTCCTGCGAAGAATTTTTGTCCAATGTGTCAATAAAGGTTCTTGAAACAGCTTGGGCATTACCATTGCTGTCGTATACCAGAGCAACAACCTCGACACCTTGAAGTGTGGTGCTCGAGCGATTTTCGATTGTCGCTTTGAGCTGGGGAAATTGACCACTTTCATCCAAAGTTTGGCTTGCCACCTTAACCTGTGGCGGTTCATTCGTATCGATTTCCCATACCGGGAGGCGACTAAACTCAAAAGTTACCCGAGAAGGGATTTGTGTTCCGGTTGCAATTCTGCTTTCAAAAATGGGGAAAATCTTATTTTGAGGAATGTCTGTCTTCCCTTTCCTTTCATAGATGAGAATTCCTTTGTCATCATACAATTTAAAAACATAAGGAAGGTCATTGGTGGAAGAATCGAGGTTTGGATTTTCAATAAAAGCCACTGCATTATAGACGCCCGGAGTAACTTTGAAAGCCCTCTGCCAAAGAATAATCGGCGAGAGCGCCTGATTTATGCAAAGAATAGAGCAAGGTCCCCCGCAATCCACCCCGAGCTCTTTCTGGTTCTGCTTGAGGTCGAAACACGTCGGAGCTTCATACACGGTAAAAAAAATGGGAAGGGCAATTCCAATAAATACCAGAACAAAGAATGCGCCGATATAAGATAACTTTCTGTTTGAGGCCCAGTGGGACATGGATAGCTTTTAGCTACTAGCTATTAGCTGTCAGCTTCTTGGGATTTTTTCCTAAAAGCTAACACCTAATAGCTAACAGCTATTTAATAATTGTAACAAAAAAACACCCCCGTTAAAAGAGAGTGTTTTTGGCAATTGATATTAAGGAGAAATCTTATTGGCAATTTATGTCTTGAGCCCGATTTTCTTTGTATTGAGAAACATCAGGAGAAGAAAAATGACGCTATCGATAAACCAAAAAGAGGGGACACCGAGAAGAAAATATAAGACGCGTAACATGACAACGACCGTCACTCCATAGAGGCCGAGCTTGTAGATCTGGCTGTAAGAAAAATTCTGCTTGCGAATAAGAGCGACAATCCAGATAATTACGGAAAGAATGAGTATCATGAACAGGCTCAGGACAATGTTCGCTAAGTAAATCGCGACAAATAATCCGACAATGAAAAGCGGGATGATGCATACGAGCCAAGGCCGTATTTTTTCGACCCAAGTGGAAAGTTGCGCTCTGTTAATTGTTACATTTAAGGACGGGGGCAGTTTTTGGATAGACAATTCTTGACCCTCATTTTTTGCGGAAACAAAATAATCTTTTGTAAGAAATAACGACGTATCGTAGGTTGAAAATGTGTCAATTGCAAAAACGCCCTTTGTGTCTATGACCAAAAGATTTTTAGGCAGATGAGATGTACCTGCATTCGGATTTGATGACGCTTGAACAAATTCGCTCGGCCACAACAGGAAATACGGCTCCTTCACGTTTGTTGACGCATGACCATCCTTAATCGTGACCTCTAATTCTTGAGGGTAATAGCTCAATACTTTATTAATACTTTCTTCTGAAAGCCCCACGACAAGGCTGGGAATCATTTTGGCACTCAAAATAAGAGTGAGACAGAGTGCCGAAAGCAATGTAAGCTTGAAAAAATACCCGAACGCTTTCTTGAAGGAAGCATTTTTTTCGGCGCGATAAAATTCCGGATTATTGATGCTATCTTTGATGGTTTGAAATAGTTTCATGATGCTGATTATATTTAGTTTAATAGGATAGTATCATAACACACATCTTTAGTCTTGCATAACTCAATTCTTTGCACGCTTTTCCCTGCCCATTTTTAGCTTCGCTACTGGTATCACCGAAAGAAAATTGATTTGTAAACAGCAAGCCCGCAAAGCTTCTGGAGCGGGAGAAAGAGGTGGATCGTTAAGATTAAAAATTTTGTTTTGGCGACTACCTACTCTTCCTAATAAAAGGTACCATCGGTACTAATGGGCTTAACTTCTCTGTTCGGAATGGGAAGAGGTGTTGCCCCATCGTCAAGTCACCAAAACAAAATTTTTAATTCGAACTCCGACGCGCTTCGCTGTCGGAGCCCCGACCTTTCAGAGCGTCGGGGTTGAAAAACTAAGCTTTAGGCTCCAGCGTTGAAATAGCTGGAGACCGTGTTTGCTTCTCTTTGAGAATCATCTCAATTTGAAAGCGAGGGGACGTTGCAGGAAACTGGATGGGATCGCATGTGTACGTGCGCCCCATGGAGGGAGTTCCTCTGCAACGCCCCGAAAGAGCAAACCGTCGATGGCCGGATCACCTCATTTCTCATTTAAGACAACTGCAGTTGCGAGAATGACCCAGCCACCGAGGTCTGGAAGCAGGGTAACCTATTGGTCACCCGCATTTGCGGCTCCCGGCCGCGGTTTAATTTTAATGACGTGCTCCCAAAACTTAGTTTTTCAATTCCGACCGAAGTCGGAGCTCAAGATTCGACAAGTAAAATAATAAGTTTGCAAAGTGGAAAGGTATCAAGTTATAAAGCAAGAATTTTCTTAACTTTAAAACCTTATAACTTTCCACTTTATAACTTACTTTGTGGTTTACAAATTTCCTAATAGGAATTCGACGAATTAGTACTTCTCGGCTCAACACATTACTGTGCGTACACCTGAAGCCTATCAACGTAATAATCTCTTACGGGTCTGTCCCGCGCGAAGCGCGCAAGATACGAGTTTGTAAAGTAGAAAGTTATAAAGTTATAAAGTCAGAGAAGAATTCTCTTAACTTTATAACTTTATAAACCTTATAACTTTATAACTTATACTCTGTGTGCTTCGCACGGATCGATTCCTCATCTTGAAGTAGGCTTCCCTCTTAGATGCTTTCAGAGGTTATCCCTTCCGAACATAGCTACCCAGCGTTCCACCTGGCGGCAGAGCTGGTACACCAGAGGTTCGTTCACTCCGGTCCTCTCGTCATGTTTTTACCCCCTATTTCTAGGAGCATAGACTATATCTTCACCCTCTCTTTCGAGGAGGGGTTGGCATGTTACCTACATATGCCTGCCCTGAATTTCATTGAAAGGCTTTCCAGCGATACATAAGTCTCTCCGTTTAAGGATCAGTCGTTACGGGGTCAAACCTAAAATAGTTAACAACTCATCACGCGTCTTCTTTTTCTTAGTTACATAGTTTTCACTCTGAATAACTAAAATAAAGTCAACGAGCTCTATTAATTGCTTGCGAGTTAGTTTTTTAAATTTTGTAGAGGAAAGAATTCTGCATGCGCTAAAAAGTGCAATGCTTTGAAGTTTTTTAAATCGCATATAAGGCATAAGCTTTTTTAGAATTTCTTCTATTTGCTTGTAGCCATTTATTCGAAGTTCGGTCATTCCATCATTTCTTCTAGAAATATAACCGATATCAAAAACTTCTCTTATCCAATACAAAGATTTCTCATGCCGAGTATCTTGATAGAAACAGATGACGGGCATAAATCGTATTCCGATGTTACCGTCTTTCCGTTTCTTGATCTGAAGCATTAAGCTTCCATCACCATCAAGAAAACCAGCAATATATGCTAACTCTACTTTTTTAGATCGACTTCCCACGGTATTATCTTATCATTTCTGGTCCTCAAGTAAATTAGCCAACGGACCGTTAAAGCTTAATCTACCTTGATAGAAAACCTAAATGATGAAGACTCCACCGTTATAAGCCAAATTGTCATCGCAAATTTCTTCGCGAAGTAGCATGGACCCATTCGGGTCTACTAGGAGCAAATCTTCTCAAGAATCAACGCCTGCAGTAGATAGGAGACCAACCTGTCTCACGCAATAGTAGCTGTTAGCTTCTAGCTATAAGCTATTAGCTTAACAACGCCGCCGTTACCGGCGGGATCGGACTGGAACTTAATCCCTCGCTTGCGCTTGGGACTGTTGACGTTCAGTCTCTACGGGGATAAATCTAATCCTCTCGGACATAATCTAACTTTGCCAGTTTTTCATCGACAACTTTAATCTGTCCTTCAAGGACTCTCCTTTGTTCAAGGAGTCCGCTGATTTCATCAGATTTTTTTCTTTGTTCTTCAGCCTCAATAGCATCTGCATTTCGGTATTCAGCTGCCTTTACTTGCATTCTTGCAATTTCTTGTGCTAATTCTTCAGGAGAAAGTGAAAATTTTTCTGGCATAAATCTTTATTTTGGATAAATCTTCCCTCGGTATTACCCTAATAATATTTAAATTATAGAGGGTTCCACCGATATAGTCAACTTGCTGGCATAGAAATTGCTTTCTATGACCGCCGTGGTTGGTTGGTTTCTATAACCCTCGCAACAAAAAGTTGCATAGGATTTTTCTATACTTTTTCATAAACGAAAATCTCGATATTATTCACTGAGTGGATTCAGACTGTCGAATAGCTGAACTTTTTACTTTCAACTTTACACTTTTTACTTGTCGAGAAGCTCCGCTTCTCGACGGTCTGAACCCAGCTCACGTAACATTTTAATTGGCGAACAGCCAAACCCTTGGGAGCTCTGATTTGTTATCTCGCGTTTCCGCGAGGATCAGACTATTCCATCACCGTTGCTTTTCTTGTCGCCAAGAGCGCTTTAGGTGCAAGCCGTGTGATACCGCTCTTTCGAGCGCATATCTCATGATATGACCAAAATCATATCAATCAGTCGTTAGAGGCCGAACATCTTTTTCGGGACAACTCACGATAAAAATCTTGAGTCCTTGCGAAAAAGTTTTTTAGCACTCTCAGTTGTACACTGAAAGATGCTCGGTTCCTACGGCACTAGCATTCATATATGGTTATTATACCACCTGGGACCTCCGAAACCAGAGATCATATGAAGAAGCCTCTACCGTATTGAGCTTGTTTAATTACCTTGAGATTTCTCTCAAGGAGAGAAGGTGTGTTTTCTCCACCCCCAGGATATGTTGCATATTGATCACGTATTACTACGTGTATAGACTATACCTTCATCCTTCAAAATTTTGAGAATTTTAAAGGAGACCAGCGTCTTATGAAAGTGTGATCTTAGTGTCTAGCACTAAGGCATCTCTCATCTTGTCCTTGCGGACTCAGTCGTTACGGGGTCAATCCGCCTGAGGCGGACGACTTCCCACGGGGTTGTCCTTATTATATCAAAATAATAGTAGGAGTTCTCCGTTATTAGCCAGTTTTTTGCATTCCGATTTACATCGGAAGCGACCCTAATTTAAGCCGACATCGAGGTGCCGAACTCCGCCGTCGATTTGGCACTTCATGATTACTCATGAGGTAGACTATACCTTCACCCTTTTCAGGGTGGCAACGTGTTACCATCCGCCTTAGGCGGATAGTCCTGCGCAAAAGCGCAAAGTCGTTACAGGGAAAACTTGTATTGCATGCTGGAAATAATATGTGGCAAAACATTTTGCTTTAAAAGCAGCATGCTTTGATCACGTATTCTCAACCGAAATCGATTCTTGTCTCGATTTATAGTTGCTGAAATTCCCAGAGTAGCCTCTAATATTTTAATCAAGCGGATATTCTCATCTAACGAAAAGGACTGGGTGTTAAGTCGAAGTTGGTTTCCCTCTTTCGAACCATCATCCATTATCCAAACAGCTAGAGCAAGCGGTGTTAAAAGCTTGCCAATCTCATTCGGAAGAATCTTCTTCCTATCAAGATAAAATTTCTTACGCATCTCATCAAAATATGAATGAGAAACGCATTTGAAATAATAGCTGTTTTCTTTTTCGTAGACTGCAGGAGAGGAATTCGTAAATATTTTAAGTTCACGGTATTTCCAATCCACATATTCTTTTTGCTTGATACTATGATTCACTCGAAATGCATATCCGCATGTGGTTTTCACCAAATGCCCATCTCCCAATAGCGAACCAACAATAATTTCTTGTTGTCGTTTCGTAAATGAAAGACTTTTTGCAATTCTCGATCGAATCGTAATCATTAGAGACAAGTTATCTTACCCTCGGGATTGCCCAACGATATTTGATAATTATACCAAAAATTATTGGGTTTCACCGATTTGAGTTGCTGTTTACTTTTGCGTTACCGCAAAAGGGAGCCTCTTGACTCTTAGGCGGAACTAGCCTGTTCAATACTTTTAGTACTAGACTATATCTTCATCCGTCCCATGAGACGAAGTCTCGTCTGGGATTAGGAGATGGCGTGTTAGCTCTGCGTATTAAACAGAACTCCGTCCGCAAAAAGCGGACAAGTCGTTACGGGGTCAAAGAGAATATAGTTTATAATTGAAGATAGGATGCACATACGGCCGTATTAGGTCATGTAGTTTCTTCGTTTCCGTCACCGGAAAAAAGAGTGCGTATCCTTTATTTTTTTTGTCATACACTTTCGGGTGAAGATTGAAGTTTTGGGAAATTGCCTCCGAGGCAAAGTTTGCTTCATTCAATGATACCCGTCCAAGATATATCATGCTATAGCGATTGTGATTATTTTGATAGAAACTTCCATCATCCATATACCACACCGCAAGTGCTAACGGCTGGCGAAGCATTTCAACTAAACTCGCGGGAAGACATTTCTTGCCATTTATATAGAACAAGCTATGCCATTTTCCAAGAATCGGCGTTGAATTTGACTGCCAGCGACAATATTTGTAAACATGGTTTGTTTTTGGATGTAAACGTTCCAGACATATTGGTTTTCCAAGAAACAGTTTAGGAAACTGTTTAGCCTTCCAAATAAGATACTCTTTTTGAGCATCACCATGTTCCAACCTCAACCGAGCGTTTTTCAGCCCTGTTTTTTGCAAGTAGCCATCTCCGAGAATTGTTCCCAGAAGAATTGACTCCTGCCTTTCTGTTAATTTCACTATATTTTTTAATTAATTCTCTCGACTTCCCACGGTGTTCCAAAAACTCTAAAACCCTTTCGGGCTAAATCAATTTGCAAAGCAAATTGATCGCCCAAGGGAAAGACCAGGTTTTCGGTTCTCCGTTATAAGCCATACTTCCCGCCTGCCTAAGCCTCTCAATCTTTAATTGCTAAAGGCATAAACAAGACAGGACCCTGCCTAAGTTCCTATTTACCGAATACGGCAATAGGCGGGCAGGTCTCCGCATCACTGCGGAGTAGGACAACAAGACACTTTTTCCCGCCCGTACCGAATGGTACATTCGGGCGAGGCAGTGTCCATCCCCAGAGTAGCTTTTGTCCGATAATCTTCCACCGCGTCTAATGCGTATGGTCGGTTCACTATGTTCTGCTTTCGCATCTGTTTGACAAGTACGTCTCACAGTTAAGCCAGCTTGTGCCATTACACTATCGGCACGGTTTCCATTCGCGCCTAGCTGACCTTAATAAACTCCTCCGTTACTTTTTAGGCATGTTGTTACGAATTAGCTTTTAGCTTTCAGGTGTTAGCTGTTAGCTTAAAGATAATTAGGACAAGACATTTCTGCTTGTCTCTCTATGTCGCCATAGAGGTCGGACTATATCATCATCCGACATTAGTTTTCCAAGGTTCGACCTTGGATCAGGAAAAAGGTCGAACCTTAATCCAAAAATTAATGTTGGAGATCAGCGTGTAGTCTCTGAGGGAATTAAAATTATTTATTACTATCGTCTGGATTTATTCCAAGAGATTTAAGCTCGCTCTCATTCAGATACAAGCATTCTTTTTGGAGTTTTAAGTCATATAATTTTTCTTTCATTACATGCTCTAAACTTTGAAGTTTCGCCTTTTCACTTTCTTTGGGTTCCACCTGCTTATTGATTTGCTCTTTTTGTTTTTCCAAATCTTTAATTTCCTGTTCTAGACGAACAATAGCACTCTTATTAATTCCAGCACCTTTTTTGGCTGCTTCAATCACTTGGTGTTTATCTTCAGATGATCTAAATCCTTCCATAATTTTTTAATTCCCTGCTGATTGTCCGCAGGTAAACATTGTTACTTGTAATATAAGTAGTTTACCATACTCCCTAAACTTTTGCCTTTGCAAAAGTCGGGCGAAAATTTTGCTTTCAAAATGTTCTAGCCGGATTTCCCAGCATATTGCTGATTTTTCGATCGCGATTATTCGCGAAAGTCCCCCTATAAATTTGTTTGTTTTGGTGTGAACCACCTAGGAGGCGCCACGGATTGAAGACACAAAATTTTGCGTCCTCAAGGATAGCGCCCCACTAAAACTGCCCGCCAGGTACTGTCTCTCGCCGTTTTTTCCGTCGAAGTTAGAAAATACATTTTTAAAGAGTGGTATTTCACTTTCGGATCCACGCACCCCGAAAGGTACGCTTCAAATCCTCCCACCTACGCTACGCATCAAAAACGTATCCTCAATACCAAGTTGCAGTAAAGCTTCTGGGGTCTTTTCGTCTAACTGCAGGTAACCGGCATCTTCACCGGTATTGTATTTTCACCGAGCTATTCCCCGAGACAGTTCTCCAGTCATTACACTATTCGTGCGCGTCGGAACTTCATGTTCCATCCACTATTTCTAGTAGCACTGACTATATCTTCATCTAATGAATCAATCATCATTGTTTCAGTATATTTTCGTTTGCCTCCAGGATTCATTTTGAAAGCAATCCTCATGATTCCTTTCAATCCTTCGGGTTGTTTATGCTTTTCTTTTTTCATCATCATGCAGATTTTTCTAAATTTTAGAAAATCAGCCTGTTTGGAAGAAAGAAGCGGGTGTTTCAGAAAATGAGGAACAATCTTTTTTATAAGATCGTCCAAACTTCTTACTTCATATTTGAGAGTTTTATCACTATAGTCTCTTCTTATAAATCCGCAACCAAATTTTTTCTGAATCATATAGAGCACTTCAGCTCTTTCTTGGTTTTGGCTTACAGAGAAACTAGGTTTGGTCTCCCACCCGATAAGCATTTTACTTCTTCGAGAAAATGAAATGGAAAAGCACCCTTCTCCATCTACATATCCCGAAATATACTCTTCAATATTCCTCATTAGAGCTAGCGTGTTATAGAAATGATTATATCATTTACTATCTCAGTCGCCAACAATTGGTGGCGACTTCAGTCGATACGGGGTCAATCCTTCGATAAACTCAGGACGACTTCCCACGGTATTCTCCTGCTTTCATAGACCTCCTTAAGTCTCCAGCTAGGACTCCACCGTTATAAGCTAGTTTTATCTTGATATCACTATCAAGTTGGGCAGTTCCTACCCGACAAGGAATTTCGCTACCTTAGGACCGTTTATTTCATGGTAGCGCACACACGATAGTTAATTAACTTATTAATTTAATTTTGTTTATCAATTCCAAACCTTATTTGTTGACTTCATGTCGCCATGAAGATCGGACTCTATCATCGTCTCAAATCGTCGACATCATTCCAGTATAATTTGATTCGTCTTGCGTATAGTCTCTGAGGGTTTCCGCCAGAGGCGGATCTTCCCTGCTGATTGTCCGTTGACCGTCCGTTCTCACGGATTAGGTCGCACTTCAAAATTTTTACTGCCTTACGGCGAGTATTTGAAGATACACGGGGTTTCCAGCATATAGCAAGATTTATTTTCGTAACTACAACGGTCAAGTTTATAGTTACGGCCGACATTCACCCGGGCTTATATCAATCACCACCCACATCGTGCTGGGCACGATGTGGAGATTCAAGAATCATGATTCATGATTCAAGATTCTCCACATCACGTTCAACGTGATGTGGACGACGTCGATATTTGACCTTCGGGCATTGGTCAAGTGTCACCCCCTATACATCCTCTTGCGAGTTCGCAGGGAGCTGTGTTTTTGATAAACAGTTGCCAGAGATACTTTAGCTGCGTCCTCGCGCGGAACGCGCGAACACTGAACTGAAGCAGAATCGAACACAGAACTGACACTGAACCCTATGGTTCTGCGTCTGTTCCGTGTCCCACCGTTTCTGGCGGGATTCCGTCTTGTTCCGTGCTCTTGTGCTCCGCACAAGGAAAGCCTTATTCCGAAGTTACGGCTGCTTTTTTGCCGAGTTCCTTGGGGAAATTTCACTCGTTCGCCTTGCTCTACTCGAGCTGACTACCTGTGTCGGTTTACGGTACGGTTCTAGCATGTATAAATTTAGAGACTTTTCTTGGAAGCGTGCTTTGTCCTGTTTCGCGCGCAGCGCACGACCACTGAACTGACTCGGAATATAAACACGGAACGATACTGAACCTGTAGCGGTTCCGCGTTTTTTCCGTGTTCCGCCTCGTGAGGCGGAGTTCCGTCTTGTTCCGTGCTCTTGTGCCACGCACGATTCTCGCCCTGCTTAAAGTCGCCATTGAAGGCAGACTTCCGGATTTTCCAGGAAATCCATCTTGCAGTACGAACGTCAAATCCGATAATGCGCAAGACATACTACACTCCGTCATCCCATCATTACATGCTAAAGTCATGGAATATTAACCATGTGTCCGTCGGGTGCGGTTTTCACCATTCCCTTAGGGCCGACTCACCCTTGGCTGATTGACATCGCCAAGGAAACCTTAGTCTTTCGGCGTGGAGGGTTCTCACCTCCATTGCGGTTACTTGTGCCAACATTCTTACTTCGCAACGCTCCACCATGGGTCACCCCTTTGGCTTCATCGCAGATGCGAATACTCTCCTACCACGCACGCGCAAAGCGCGTAAGATACAAGTTTGTAAAGTAGAAAGTTATAAAGTTATAAAGCAAGAGGAATCCTCTTAACTTGATAACTTTATGAACCTTATAACCTTATAACTTCTTGTCCTACGTGCCCTGCACGTACATCCTCAGTTTCGGTACTACACTTGAGCCCCGATTATCTTCGGCGCAGAATCTCTCGATGAGTGAGCTGTTACGCTTTCTTTAAATGATGGCTGCTTCTAAGCCAACATCCTCATTGTCGGAGAAATTCCACCACCTTACTTGCACTTAGTGTAGATTTAGGGACCTTAAATAGAGATCTAGGCTGTTTCCTTTTTGACCAGTGGAGCTTAGCCCCCACGGTCTAACTGCCGAGTAGTAACTTTCCGTATTCGGAGTTTGATAGGATTCGCGATCTTTCGACCTGTCGAATCCTTCCAGTGCTCTACCCCGGAAAGGTTCACTCGACGCTAGCCCAAAAGCTATTTCGGAGAGAACCAGCTATTACCAAGTTCGATTAGCTTTTCACTTCTTACCCCAGGTCATCCGATAGTATTGCACGGCTAACCAGTTCGGGCCTTCCTTTTGATTTCTCAAAAGTTCACCCTGCCCAGGGCAAGCTCACTTTGGCTTCGGGTCTGATGTAATGTACTTATTCGCGCTATTAACACTCGGTTTCCCTATGGCTCCACCCTTTTAAGGCTTAGCCTTGCACATTAAATCAACTCGTTGGCTCATTCTTCAATAGGCACGCCATGACGGACAGGATTCAGTTTGTAAGTTTGCTCGCAGACTCGCTTTAAGTTTGTAAGTTTGTAAGTTTTTGAATTCAACTTACCAACTTATAACTTAAGCGAAGCGTAACTTATAAACTAAGTCCTGCCCGCTCTGACTCCTTGTAAGCATATAGTTTCAGGTCTATTTCACTCCCCTCTCCGGGGTTCTTTTCACCTTTCCCTCACGGTACTAGTTCACTATCGATCTAGAAGTGTATTTAGCCTTACCGGTTAGTTCCGGCAAATTCCTCCGAGCCATTCGTGTCTCGAAGTACTCAAGAACAGTAACAAAGAAGATTCTACATTTTCACCTACAGGGCCATTACCTTCTTGGGCTTAGCTTTCCAGCTAATTCGGTTAATATAGAATTTTGTAACTTCTCTGGTATAAATACCACGCTACTGCCTTATAACACCGCGCACCGCACGAAAGCGCGGTGCAGAATCTTGATTCAGGATTCAAGATTCAGGAGCGCGCAAAGCGCGCAATTCTTGAATCGTGAATCATGTCTCTTGAATCTGCATCGAACCTTTGTGAGATGCACGGTTTGGGCTCTTTCCTTTTCGCTCGCCGCTATTCAGGAAATAACAATTGTTCTTTTTTCCTCCAGGTACTGAAATGTTTTACTTCCCTGGGTATGCTTTCAGCACTAACGTGCTGAATCTCGTGCAAGCACGAGGGGTTTCCCCATTCGGAGATCTCCGGATCAAAGGTTGCTTGGCACCTCCCCGAAGCGTATCGCCGCCAGACTGCGTCCTTCATCGCCTCTTCTAGTCAAGGCATCCACCATATGCTCTTTATTTCCTATTAGGAAATTTATAAACCACACTTGCGCAAAGCGCACAAGATACGAGTTTGTAAAGTAGAAAGTTATAACGTTATAAAGTCAGAGAAGACTTCTCTTAACTTTATAACTTTATAAACTTTATAACTTTATAACTTATATTCTGCGTGCTTTGCACAAGCTTCACGCTCCCGCACACACCGCATGTGGCGCGAGAACACGAAATTACTTATTTTACCTGTTGTTATTTCCTCCTCTTGAAAGAAGAAATAACCTTCCGTAACACTTTCGCGTCACGGGATTGCCTCCAAACGATCTAACGTTTAAAAAGCTATTCCACCTCCGACAAATAAAGACCCCTTCTCTCGCCTGTTGGCGGAGAAAAAGCTTGCCGGGAATGGTTTGAAGTTGTCAATGAATCATGCGTTCTGTTTGACACTCTTTCTGTACCCTCGAAATCTTTCAAACCTTTGAAAAATTTCGAGGATAAGGATTACGATTCGGCCTAAATTTTAAACAAAAAAACCGCTCTATTCGCGCGGTTGAGTAAGACAACACAAAAAGTGGGCCGTTACTTTTTCCGCTTAAATTTAATGGTGTTTAACATACGTCTTTATGTGAAAAATAGTATAGCGCCACGGCGTTTTTTTGTCAATAAAAAAATCAATCGAGTAAACCGTGTAAAACTATCCGATATGGATATGGTGAAAAACCTTGAAAAACTGGGGCTAATTAGGGGGAAAAGGTAAAATCGGCCTTTCTTTATGCACATCTTTTCCCCAGATTTTCCCCAGATTTGCTCTATTATTACGACTATTGAAAGATCGCCAAATGCAAAATCCCGCTTGCGCGGGATTTTGCATAACGAAACTTTCATAGAAACCCTATCTTCCCTTGTGCGAAATATCATCCCGCACCTTTTCGATAATTTCAGAAGCCGCCTTTTGACCTCCAAGTCCAAATGCCAACCCAACGGCCAATGCAAGACCCGCGACAATTGCGGTGAAAAGTATGTTGACGAGACTATCAGCAATTCTCAACTGATTAAGCGCCGCCAAAATAGTAAAAAACCAAATCGCCCACTTTGTGACTACGCCCAAAAAATTCGCGGAAGTCATGTCTCCCGCTCGGGCGCTCGATGAGACAAGTTTGCTTAAGGCATCGGCTATAATCACTCCCGCAACTAAGATAATGACAGCGACAATCACGTCAGGGATATACTGGAGCACTGCTTGTTGCAGGAACATTGTCACCTGTTTAAGCCCCAACGTCTCGAGAGACGCAACGATGAATGCAATAATGATGAACCATTTCACTAATGCCCCAATAAACTTTCCGGTATTCAATTTCAAACCTGCCCGAGTGAAATATTCTTCCGCGTTCGCCTTTCGCAAAAGAACATCGACTTTAATCGCGCGAACCAACTCTTCTACCAGTCTCCCCACAAGACTGCCGACAAGACAGCCGAGTATAAAAAGAAGAAGGGCGATTATTAATGACGGCACAACATTGACAATACCCTGACCAATCGATGTAAATGAGTTGCCGAGAGTATCGTCCCACATTTTTAACCATTCTCTTAACATAGTTGTAAGCACTTATGGTGCTCAAAATTAACGAATAATTAATAATAGCATGGAGAAAAGCACGACCTTTTCTTTGTCTATTAATTATACCACGCCCGATTCAGAGAGGCTGTTGATAACCCGAAGTCATGCGACATGACTTCGGAGCAATAGTCGTATGACTATAACCCGAAGTCATGTTCCGTGACTTCGGAGCAATAGTCGTATGACTATAACTTTTGAGAAAATTCGAGACAAGAAGGGCTTACGCGTTTGGATGCTATTCGAGGCGCGAGTGAGGTGAGGAGCGAATACTTGGAGCTCCGCAAGACTCTGAACGTTTCGTCTGCGAAATGTGAAGAGTGTACTGCTCCTGTAAGGAGGGTGACCAAGCTGTAGTTTGATACTACTGCGCGGGAACAAGGAGGAAGCAACGAAGAAGAGCGCCAAACGCGTAAGCCCTTAAAAACTCAATTTAATGCCGGTTCGGTCAAAGAGAACCTCATGAGGGTAGTCCAGGATATCGCGCACAAGCTTGTCGTAGATACTCATTCGGTATTTGAAGTCTTGAGTTTCAAGATAGGTATATTGGAGTTCCTTGCCTATTTCGGCTTCTATGCTTTTTATTGCTTGAGTGAGCTTTTTTTTCTGAATTTTATCTCCAACAACGAGAATATCCACCCGGGAATCCCAATTCTGAATGAACACTCCCGCTATGATGACGAGCTTTACTTTTCCTATCGCCGAAAATCGTTGGAGAATTTCATTCTCCTTCACCAATATGGTGTTTATGAGGAGATTCTGAAGCTCTCTCAAATAGGTAAATCGGCTGTTAAGCGTCCAACCATGCACCTTCCTTTTGGTGTGAACAATCATCATCTTTCTCTTCTTGCCTCTTTTCTTCTTACCGACAAAAACAGCGCGGGCAAATGATTTCACAAAGCTTTTTCTCGAGAACAGGCCGATGCCTTCGAGAGCAGACAATTCCTTCTTCGCCACATCTTTTTCCACCCGAGCCCTCTTTGACACGTCAAAGATGTCGTACGCCGACTTGGCGTTAAAAAGAAAAAGTCGCATGATTCTCACCTTTGCTTCGGACCCAAAAATTTTTCCTAGAGTGTCCATGGGGTAGGTGTTAGCTGTTAGGTGTTAGGTGTCAGGTGTCAGTTACAGATTGATTAGGCAATTCTATCTCATCTAGCTGTGGGATAGCTAGTATTGACATTATGAGTAGCTATTGTAATATCTGCAAAGCAGAAAACACGCGGTACAAGATATGGAAAATCTAAACGTTCAGTTAACCACTCACGAGACAATCATTTTGGCGAGCCTCGTTCAACTCCTGCGAGATCAAGTCTACAATCTTGCAGAGCAGACAGTACGAGCCTTAATGTCTTCGAAATCGCCGGACACGTCAACCGAGGAAGAGCCCCCTAAAGCTTCTCCGGAAAAGGTTATCAATATTCCACTGCCCTTAATCTGTGCTTTGGAGCAGTTGATGAAGGATAAGGAGAAAAGCATCCAGGCGCCAAATTTCCCCATTCTTCTGGAAAGGTTCAAGGAGGCTCGTCTCTCTGCGAGGCATTCGCCCAATGGCGGTTCGTAAGAACCGCCTTTTTTATTGCAAAAGTCCCAAAGGTTGAACCTTTGGGACTTTTTTCATGAATCCTGAATCTTGCCCGTCCGCCGAAGCCTGAGCGGAGGCGGGAATCGTGAATCTATTTGAGTTCGACTTTTGCCCCCGCGGTCTCCAGTTTCTTCTTCATTTCTTCCGCATCCGCAATCTTCACTCCTTCTTTGAGAACTGAAGGAGCCGCATCTACAAGATCTTTAGCTTCTTTAAGTCCGAGTCCGAGAACATCTTTTACAACCTTGATAACCGCAATCTTGGTCGCGCCCGATTCTTTCAAATGCACGGTCACAGTACTCTTCTCCTCTGCTACAGGAGCACCTGCGCCACCTGCCGGAGCCGCCGCAACTGCCGCCGCAGAGACTCCCCACTTCGCCTCAAGGAGCTTGACGAGCTCGTTGAGGTCCACAATCGTGAGTTTCTCAATTTCATGAACGATTCCCTTAAATTTTTCGGGAACCTGCCCGACTGCGTCATGCGGGCGGGCCTCAATTTTTGTTTCTTCCATAATGTTTACCACGATACAAATCTACAAATGCATTCGAATGATACGAATGACAGCGGGCTCATTCCCATTCGTTGCATTCGCATACATTCGTATATTGGCATCGATTTTATTAGTAATTAACTTTTCTTCGCCTTCTCACTCAACACCATCGCAAACCTCTGTCGCGGTGAATTAATGAGATTCACGAACATTCCCCGAAGTGCCTGCAAGGAAGGGATGAGAGCGATTGCCCGTATTTCTTCCTTATTTTTGAACACCCCTTCAAACACTCCGCCCAAAAGAGAGAACTTGTTTTCAAACTTCTTTGCGAATTCAAACACTTCCCTTGCTGGAGCAGTGGGCTCGACGCTGTAGGCAACCCCGACTTCTCCTAGAAGTTCGGGCATCTCACCTTCTATTTTTGCATCGGTGAGCGCCCTCTTCACAAGCGTTTTCTTGGCCACGTAGTAACCGACATTTTTCGACTTTAAGACACGTCTTGCTTCGCTTATGTCTTTCACCGTCATCGTGTGGAAATTTACAAAGGCCACGCCCTTGTTTTCTCGGGCAAGTTCAGCCAGTTTGGCATATATTTCTTTCTTTTTTTCTTTTGATATTGGCATGCTGATTAGCTTTTAGCTATTAGCTATTAGCTTCTAGCGTAAATAAAAACGACCTTTACCCGGTAGTGAATTTTGGCGATGCGCAAAGCGCTGGACAAAGTCCCTCGCCAAAATCTACTACGGGGTTTGATAAAAGGCAAAGAGGAAAAGCAAAATGCTTTTGAGATAAACCTCGGCAGGTCTTGGGGGAAGGTGTTAGGTTTGAGGTGTTAGGTGTTAGTTGAGAAGATAGGAAAAATCCAATCTAATCCTGCTTACACCTTTCACCTTTCACCTGTAACCTACCCTGCCCGCTGTCTCTGGCCTTATTTCGACATCTTATTAAATTCCTCTATTTTGTCAACATGACAAGCGACGTCCCTTCCTGCGGTACTTAGTCGATTTTAATCAATTCCACAGCGGCGGCTTGATCCATTTTTTGCCGTTCATAGCTTGCGACGAGAAAAATAATTATGCTTACGAAAATTATAGCAAGAAACCCTCCTGCAAATCTAAAAAAAGTCTTGTCGAAATATCGAAACATGCATAAAGTATAACGCATCAAGTGACAAGTATAAAGACAAAAATCTCCAAGGGTTACCCTTGGAAATTTTTCCCTCACTTATATAGCATCGGGATCAAAATTGATCCACTCAAAAAGATTCGTCTTGAAATCGTTTGTGCTTCTAAAGTAGGCGGGAAAAGCCGAAGAATTGATTATCAGACTATTCTCTCTTTTCTCTCCAATATAATCTAAATAACTAGAATCAGAGTAACTATGCAAAAAAGTTTTTGCGATATCTTTTTCGATTTTCTTCTCTCTCCACAATGGATCAAAAATTTTAAGGGGGTTGAGATGAATGTATGAAAAAATATATTTCAAATACTCATCTGAATCTAGGTGAGAGGATTGAAATTCACCTTCAAAAAGTATCCCGGTTCTAGCATATTTTTTATTAAAATACATGGAGTAGCTCGTCTTCAATTTTGACATAAACTTCACAATACCTCCTTCCTTTATTTCTCTCACTAAGATATGAAAATGATTCGGCATCAAGCAGTAAGCTCCAATCGCGACCAATTTTTCTCCAACATTAGTTGATGAAAGTGGCGTATTTCCGATATCTTTATAAACTAATGACTGACTTCCGTTACAAAGAAATAACAGCCTTACAAATCTTTTTTTATCATTTTTGTCCAAATAAATAATACGCTTATCAACACCCCTATTATAAAGATGATAGTGCTCATGAAGAGCAAATGGAGTTTTTCTAGTACTCATTGTTATTAGTTATTAGGACTTTAATCTCCAAGGGTTACCCTTGGAACGTAGGAATATGGGTAGATTGCGCCAAGGGTAACCCTTGGAGGGAGCTTACTTCGACTTAACGGCGTTTTGAATCAACTCGGGAGAAAACCCTTGAGGAATGTTTCCGGTCGAAGCGTATTCATAGAGTGCCAGTTTAAAAATCGCCCCTAGGCAGGAAGAGACGATAGAAAGAAGGATGACGGCCAATAAAAGAAAGATTCCGATTGCTATCCCCATTTTAATCGTTGGAAAAAGAATAAATAGTGTAACACCGACACCGAACACCGCGAAAAAGAGAAGTCCGAAGACTAATCCCACTCCGAGATTTATAATAATCGTTTCACCCCAAGTTTTTCGAATAATCGCCGCAGACTCGTGGAACGAATCTTTGATTGATTTTTTTCCGATAATAAGCGAGGGTAGACTGAAATAGGTAAGGATATTCCAAGCAGCGCCAAAAATCATCGCCACGATTTTGCCGATGATTTTCGAATTGTCGGCAATGATCCGGAGGACAAGGCCTACCGTTGAAGAAATCAGTGACCAAAGAGCAATCTTCGGAGCATTTTCGAAGGCGGCTTTTATACCATCTCCCAAACTCAAGTTTCCTCCTTTAAACCGAGCATCAACAATCAGATACATTCCCGCCTGAAAAAAATTTGTGATAAAGAATACGATAAAGTACCAGACAAAAAGGACTGCGTAGGAAGTCACGTTCATTTGGTTCTCATTCTCTAAAGTTGCCAAACTTCCTCCTAAAATGACAAAAAAATAAATTGAAGCTACAACCGCAAGCGCGAGAATGCTGAAAATCGAGGAGAGCACGGGAAACAAGAGGAGCTCTTTATCCTGATTCAAGACACTCCAAGATTCACGGACAATCATTCGGCTAGCTTTAAACTTTCCGATAGTAAGCGGAACGCGAGGAGGCAATGACGAAACTTCATTTTGAGTGGGCATAGCTATTTTGAATCATAATGATAATGAGAAAAGTATACCATATATGGATTTTTACCCAAGGAGACTCCTAGGAGTACATTTTGGAACGTAGGAATATGGTTAGATTTCGCCAAGGGTAACCCTTGGAAACTCTTGGAGGGTTCTTGGAGGGTTTTGGTGGCAAAAAAGTGGAGAAGGGTTACCCTTGGAGGGTTTTTAGAGAAAAGGTCGACGTAGGAATATGGGTAGATTGCGCCAAGGGTAACCCTTGGAAACTCTTGGAGGGTTCTTGGGGGGCTTTGGTGGTAAAATGGTGGAGAAGGGTTACCTTTGGAGGGTTTCCAAATCAAGAAATCACAAGGAATTAAACTCGTCTACCGACAGTCCGGCTTGACGAACAACTATGTTATAAAGCGTGCCGATAGGTATGTCTTTTGATCCATGTACCGGAACAGTCACAATTTTTGTTCCATCTTGACTCTTTAAATATAGATGACTGCCTCTTTGATGAGTTTCGAAGAAGCCTGCTTTTTTTAGCTTTTGAATAACTTTTTTCGCTGGAATCCTTTTAAGCTTGCTCATAAAGTCAGACTTTCATGAGGAACAAAAAGCTTGAGGTATGTGCCTTCAGTGTGAAATGCCGGTTTAGGAATTTCTTTATTTTCTTTTATGAGCACTTCAAAATACCCCAATGCCGCTTCTCTAACATTGGCTTCCGCTTCGGCAAATGTATCACCGAAGGATGAAACATGATTCAATTCTGGAACAGTAGCGACAATTTGCCCAGTCTCTTTATCTACTTCATATTCAATTCTAAATTCAAATTGATTTTTCATATTTACACTATAGCAAAATTATGGTTTATAGTAAATAGGTAGGTAGGTCGGCAAAAGTGAGGCATAACAAAACCGCCGAGGCACCATAGTGGTGCTCGGCGGTTTTGTTTAGCTATTCACCTGGGTTTAACCAGATGACACGAGAAGCTAACTGACTATTTTCAATCGAGATTCATACTCCAAGGAAACTCCTTGGAGTGCATCGTGGAACGTAGGAATATGGGTGGATTACGCCAAGGGTAACCCTTGGAGGGTTTTTAGAGAAAAGGGCGACGTAGGAATATGGGTGGATTGCGCCAAGGGTAACCCTTGGAGGGTTTTTGGAGGTTCCTGCCGCAGAAAAAAAAAGAGGAGAAAAAGGATAGACATGACAAAACCGCCGAGGCACACGGGGTGCTCGGCGGTTTTGTTTAGCTATTCACCTGGGTTTAACCAAGTGACACAAGAAGCTAACTGACTATTTTTCAATCGAGATTCGTACTCCAAGAAAACTTCCTTGGAGTGCATCGTGGAACGTAGGAATATGGGTAGATTGCGCCAAGGGTAACCCTTGGAAGGTTTTTGGGAAAGGAACAACGTAGGAATACGGTTAGATTTCGCCAAGGGTAACCCTTGGAGGGTTTTTAGAGAAAATGCCGACGTAGAAATATGGGTAGATTGCGCCAAGGGTAACCCTTGGAGGGTTTTTTGGGGGGGTTGGAGGGTTTTGGAGGGTTTGGGGAGGAGGAAATGGGATTTTGGAGGAGGTAAGAGAAATGGGAAATGGGGAATGGAAGAAGGTGGAAAGAAGAAAAAGAAAAAAAAAGGGGGGGGGGAAAGGCAGACATAACAAAACCGCCGAGGCACACGTGGGTGCTCGGCGGTTTTGTTTAGCTATTCACCTGGGTTTAACCAGATGACACAAGAAGCTAACTAGTTTTCAATCGAGATTCGTACTCCAAGGGGACTCCTTGGATTCCATAATCCTAAATTTAGTTAGGAATGATGATTGAAGCTGACTGATAGTCCTCAGTAGGCAACGCTAACTGTTGCAAAGTAGCCGGTACAGCTGTTGCTGCAAAGTTAATTGCCTGAAGCTGTCCACGAGTCAAGATATCTGCTACAGCTGCATTGTGGTAAACCGTTAATCGGAAGCTAGCAGTTTGACCAGCGTTAATTTTCGCATAAGTCACACCTCCAGCTGTAGTCTCACTACCACCACTGGTTCGGTCCAAGCTAACAGTAGTTACACCTGTACCCAATGCTGCGTTAGTATTTGCGTTTTCAACAAAAGCAAATGCACCCGCAACAATATCCAATGGGAACGTTGAATCTGTGCTACTTGCTCCAGTCAATGCAATGTATGCTGGATCGTCAAATGCTTCTACGTCGAAGTTAATAACGAATACACCTCTATCGTCAGTAGCGTCCTGTGATGTTCCGTTATTGTCTATACAAGAAGTACTTGTACAAGAAGGGTCAGCGGCACCTACGCTTATCGTGATTCCTGTTGAAGCAAATGAGATATCATTGCTTTCAGCGGTTCCGGTAAGATCGGTGATGTCTACTCCGTCGCCATTCTCATCGTCAGCATCTATGAGATCAGAATTCAAGAGTACGGAAGTAAAGCTATCACCGTTACCCAAGGTACCGCCAATTTCATTGATATCAGCTAGCAAGGTGAAGGTGGCTGAACCATCAGCGTCTATAATAACATCATCATCGTCAAGGTTAGTAATAGTAACTCTACGAGAAGTATCTGCACTCGGAGCAAAACCACCGGCATCAATCGTTACATCACCAACTTCATCACCATCCATCAAGAGACGGAAGTCGCTGGCAATTTCTGTAACACCAGCGCCAAATGAATTAATATCGAACGGAATGCTGTTTAGAGTGATGTCAGAACCCTCCGCTTCAAGCGTGAAGCTCAAGATTTCAACATCATTTGTGTCGCCTGAATTATCAATTTGAACCGTGTGGGCATTGTTAATACTATCGTCATCTTCATTCACACGAAGACGAATATCGCCTGAACTGCTCAAATCCTCAAATGAGAAGACTTCGCTAATGTCGCCGGTAACAACACCAGCTCCATCTACATTAACACCATTTCCAGTATTATCTGTCAAGATTGCGCCAGAGCGGTCTTCAAATCGGATTTGGCCTAGACCAACAACCCAAGGCTCGCCGAGGTCATCGCTGTCAACATTGTTGACTGATGTAACGGCAACATGGAATCGAGCACTCTCATTCTCTTGAATCGTCGCGTTAGAGATAGAGATGTTGGCGGAGTAGATATCGTTGTCTTCATTGAATTCATCAACATCAATAGTTCCAACTACATCGCCCTCCATCAAAATGGATACTTGGTCAACATAGCGGTCGAGGTTATCTGAACCAGTGGTAGCTCCGTCGTAAACAAACTCAACTCTGACAGAAGTAACGTCAATATCCGAGCCTTCCGCGTCAATATCGAAGCCGAGGACAGGGACATCATCATCGTTTTCTGTCACTTCGCTATCAGTACCAGAACTGGTTTGGTCAACGTTGACATCACCAACTCCGCCTTGACCAGGGAAAGATGCACCCGAGCATGAAGCGCCAGTTAAGTAATTGAACATTGCTCCTGCTGGGCATCCTGGAACGTTTGAAGGCACGCATGGAGCGCTTGTCATATAATTGAACACTGCTCCTGCTGGGCATCCGGCTGTAGGTGGCAATGGG